>VGWC01000025.1 GCA_016873775.1 Ignavibacteria bacterium
AACAATAAGTTTTCCTCCGTCGGCAATTCCTTTTTGAATATACCACAGCGTTTTCTCTTGGGATTTTTTATTGATGACTGCTCCCATAAAATTTTTCATCTCCCACGGATAACCAACCGTGATTGATTCTGCGCGCTTCGTCAACAAATCAACAAACTTGTCATATACTTTTTCGTGAACAATTACGCGCGAACAAGCAGAGCATTTTTGTCCTTGAAAACCGAACGCCGCAACCGTAACTCCCGCCGCCGCTTCGTCTAAATCTACTCCTTCATCAATCACAATTGAATCTTTTCCTCCCATCTCTGCAACTACACGCTTCAACCAAATTTGTCCTTGCTGCACTTTCGCCGCTTCTTCGTTAATGTGAATTCCAACTTCTTTCGAACCGGTGAACGAAACAAATCGCGTTTTTGGATGACGCACAAGTGTATCACCAACTGCGCCGCCGGGACCAGTAACAAAATTTACAACACCAGCAGGCAATTTTATTTCTTCGAGCACTTCCATAAATGCGTACGCAATGCGCGGCGAATCAGAAGACGGTTTCAACACGACCGTATTTCCAGCAACAAGTGCAGCAGATGTCATTCCTGTTAAAATTGCAAGCGGAAAATTCCACGGCGGAATAACAACGCCAACGCCAAGCGGAATATATTCCATTCGCCCTTTTTCGCCCTTGTTTTTTACAACGGGCTGCGGCTTTCCGTAACGCAACATTTCGCGTCCGTAAAATTCGAGAAAGTCAATTGCTTCCGCAGTATCGCCATCCGCTTCAAGCCACGTTTTTCCAACTTCAAACATCATAATTGCGTTGAGTTCAAAACGTTTCTTGCGCATTACTTTTGCCGTTTTGAAAAGATACTCCGCGCGTTTTTGATACGGAACAAATTTCCACTCTTCAAATTTTTTCAACGCCGCATCCATTGCTTTGTTTGCAAGTTGCTCATTGCCTTTTTGAAACACGCCGACAATTTCCGATGAACGCGACGGATTATACGAATTGAATTTTTCTTTTGTAGAAATTTTTTCGCCGCCAATGATAATAGGAAATTCTTTTCCTAACTGCGATTGAACTTTTGCAATTGCGGCTTCTTGTTTTTTTCGATTACTCGGATTCGAGAAATCAGTGATTGGTTCGTTTTTAAATGGAGTGATGGGCATAAATAATTTTCTAATTTTAATAGATTTTCAAAACGGTTGATAATGCTTTTGATATTTTGTTCATTGAATCTTGCGAAAGCGAACCAATTCTTTTCACGAATCTTTCTTGTGAAACCGAACGCACTTGAAATGTATCTGCTGAAGAAATTTTTTCAAGACGATTGAGATTGTCGTTGTATATTTTTACCATCCAAGGAAATACTTGAAATTGTTCATTCCATTCAGTAATTGGTACGACTATTTTCAACGGAAGAACTCCCATTGCATCATCATTTACGATAACCGCTGGACGAATCTTTTTCATTTCAGCACCGATGGTCGGTTCAAGATTGATTAACCAAATCTCACTTCGTTTCATAAAAATCTTCACTATCAAGCGAAGTGAAAGCAGTTAAATCTTTATCGTGTAAATAAAAAGGAAGTGCCATTTTTGCGGCTTCCTCTAATTGAATTTCCTTTTCTTTTTTAGGGTACTGAAAATCTTCACGAACAAATTCTAACGCAGTTTCAATGACTGAAATGCACTCGCTTGTCGGTAATCTTTTAAGTTCTGTTAGTATTTCTGTTTGTGTCATAAACTATTCTATTCTAATTTAAATAAGTCGCCACGAATTACACAAATTATTTTCGTGTCAATTCGTGTAATTCGTGGCTAAAAAATTACTCCTTTATCTCATCAGTTTTTACTTCTGCTTACTTTCCTTCAATCTCATCAGCGAGTGAGTTCGCATCGTACACACTACGAAGACATTCCAGCATTCCCGCAGAATGAACTGCTACTGCGCGATTTGCAGTTTCATCGTACACAAATCTTCCAACAAGACTTTCAATGTTGCCGTCGAAAATTAAACCTACGAGTTCACCTTTCTTATTCACAACGGGCGAACCGGAATTTCCACCGATAATATCGCACGTTGAAACAAAATTGATTGGTGTCATTTGATTGACTTTACTTTTTCTTTCATCAAAACGTGCAGGTAATTCAAAGTCTCCTTTGTTATCGAAATCTGCAGAACGTGCATACATTCCAGCGATTGTTGTTTTAAACGGCGCTTTCGTTCCGTTCATAGAATAACCTTTCACGGTTCCGTAGGAGAGGCGAAGTGTGAAGGTTGCATCGGGATTTTTTTCTTTTCCATAAACAGCAAACCGCGCTTGTCCTATTTTTTCTCCATTGGTCGTAAGCACTGCGTCAATGTTATCTTCCTGCCATTTGCGATGTTCTCTTCCCATCGGATCAAAAGTTCGCGCAAACACAATCATCGGGTCATCAGATTTTGCGATTGCTTCTTCACCCCCTTCAATTAAATTTTTCCGAAACTCAACATCCGCAAGTTTCGTCGAAACAAGTTGATTCGCCGCTTCTTCGGGAGTTTTTCCATTTAACACCATTTTGATGAATGCATCATTTTTCCCGAGTGCTTCAATAATTTCTTTCGTGCGCGCTGCGATAATAAATTCTTCCAAATCCGGGTAAATTGGTGCGGGTGAAAGCAATTGAAACTTCAGCGATTGGAGTTGCGCGTCGTGATAACCATCGAGACGTTTGCCATCTTCTTTTTTTGTTTCCGTTACATAACGAACAATGTTCAATCCCAAACTGAAAAATCTTGAACCTGCGAGCGAATGATAAAAAATTTCTTTGTAACGCCCTGCAAGTTTTTTCTGCACGTTTTCGATGTTCTTCCATGCATTGCCGTACTTCTTTTTCCACTCTGAGTTTTTTGAGACAAGTCCACGAAAATCATCTTCTTCTTTTTGCTTTTTCGCAACAATATTTTTATCCATCAATCCTTGATATTCTCCCTTCGAAGCTTTCAAAGAATTTTCAAGTGAGAAAATTTGATTCTTTGCGCGGCGAGCATTTTCTTCATTCACTGCAGAGAATTTCTTTAATGCGTCAATTCGATACTGAAGTGTTTTAAGACGAAATGGATAAGCATAGTCACGGTTAAACATCATTTGTGCCATTGTGTGTAAGCGATTTGTTGAACCGGGATGACCGCTGACGAACACCAGTTCGTCTTCGCCTGCACCATTTTTATTCCACGTTAAATAATGTTCGCTGCGAATAGGTTTATCATTTTCATACACCCGGAAATAAGCCATATCTAAATCATAACGCGGAAACGTAAAATTATCCGGGTCGCCGCCGAAAAATGCCGCTTGTTGTTCCGGCGCCATCACTAAACGAATGTCCGTGTACTTCTGATAGCGATACACCCAGTATTCGCCGCCTTGATAAAGCGTAACAATATCTGCGCGGATTTTCTTTTCTTCATTCATATTTTCCTTTTCAATCTTTGCTATTTCTGCTTTTCGTGCTTCAAGCGCTTCTTTATCGCTCATCGAAGATTTTACAACGCCTTTCACGCGGTTCGTAACATCTTCCATCGAAATAAGAACGTTGAGTTCTAAATCGGGACATTTGATTTCTTCAGCAGAAGTTGCCGCGTAAAAACCATTCTTCACATAATCTTTTTCTTTAGAAGATACTTTTGAAAGTTGTCCGAGCGCAACGTGGTGATTTGTCAAAACGAGTCCATTCGGCGAAATGAATGAACCGGAACCGCCGTCGTTAAAACGAACACTTGATAAACGAATGTGGTCAAGCCATTCTTTCGTCGGCTCGAATCCATATTTTTCTTTAAGTTGTTTTAGAGGCGGATTATCGAATGTCCACATTCCCTCATCACTTGTTGCAAATGAGGAAACAAGAATTGTTGCAAACACAAACAGTGTCATGCGTTTAATAAATAATGTAAAGTTGAACATTGTAATTCTTTCTATAATGATTATTGTTGTTTGTAAAAAAATGTTGATGTATTTCAACGTTGATTAGACTTTGCGAAAATGGTTTCGGTTACGAAAATCTATACAAGTTTTTGCAACTCTTCTATTGTCAAATTCGTTTTCTTCAATATGCTGTGTAACGTTCCGGTTTTTAATTCTCTGTGATTCGGAACAATTACCGATTTATTTTCATCAAGATTATACAGAAAAATGTGGCTTCCTCTTTGATGATCTATGTAATAACCCTTTCTTCTCAATGCTTTTACTACATCTATTCCAGAAAAGGTTTTACTCATAAAGCGATTTGAAGTTCTCTTACAATGTAGTTCGGTTTAGATTTTATTTGATTTAGTTTTTCTAAACCTTCGAGATAACATTGAATAGCTTCTTTCGCGTTTGAAATCGCTTCTTGTTCCGTATCACCTTGCGTATAACATCCATCAAGTGCCGGAACAGAAACATTGAATCCACCTTCTTCTGCTGGTTCTAAAATGATATTGAATTTCATAGTATTTCACCTTTCAAAAATTTTTTTTCTACTTCCATAATTTTATCAACGCGTTTTTTATGTCTTCCACCGCCGTGCCACGTTTCGAGAAATGTTTTCACGACAACTTTCATTTGTCCAACACCGATAAGTTGACTTCCAAGCGTAAGGACATTCGCATCGTTGTGTTCACGAGCGTTGCGAGCAGAATATTCTTCGTGACAACAAGCAGCGCGAACATTCGGAACTTTATTCGCAGTCATACAAGAACCAATTCCCGCGCCATCAATTACAATTCCAAACGTTGCTTCACCAAGAGAGACCATTCTTGCTGCTGCGTACGCAAATTCGGGATAATCAACTGCTTCTTCGGAATTTGTTCCAGCGTCAACTACTTTACATCCAAGTTCTTGCAAATATGGTTTCAAAGTTTCTTTGTATTTAAACCCACCATGGTCGCAACCAATTGCAACAGTCAACTCGTTGAGTTTTCGTTTTTTGGAAAGTTGTTCTTCGTTTTTGATTTCTTTTTTCTTTTCAGATTTTTCAGAAAAAGAAATTCCCAACTGCATTGCTCTATCTTTTGCAGCAGCAGTAATTAAAGCATTCTTCTCAACCTCAAAATTTTTCTTTCCTGATTTTGAAGCGTCAATTATTTCTTTTTCTGTTACAAGTTGTCGTGACATAAATTATTCAGGAATAAGAAATAAGAATTTAATTCTTGTTCTCATCATCTCAACTACTTTAAATACTTTCCATCCCCAATTTCCAAAACTTCAATTCTCACTCGCGCTGTTCCGCTTTCGACAAAGCCAAGTTGTTTTGCCGCAGCATACGAAACATCAATAATTCTTCCATCAACATACGGCCCTCTATCATTGATGCGTAAAACTATTGACCGATTATTTTCTAAATTTTTCACTTTTACTTTTGTTCCCAATGGCAATGTTCGATGTGCCGCAGTAAATTTATACATATCGAATGTTTCGCCGTTCGCTGTTGTCTTTCCGTTAAATCCATCTCCATAAAACGATGCAATCCCTTCCTGAACTTTTACAATATTGTGTTCATCACTTTCATTCTGATTTTTCGATTCTTCTTTTTCTTTTACTTCCGCTTGTGCCTTTTTCTCACCAACTTTTTTCTTTGAACTTGTAAATCGCGGTACTGTTCCACATGATTGTAAAACAATTGCTATTACAGAACTAAAAAATATAATTGTAAACGTATGTTTGCGACGCATAACTCAAATCACAAATCACACATCACAAATCTACAAATACTCATTC
Organism: Ignavibacteria bacterium; assembly: GCA_016873775.1. Taxonomy (NCBI): domain Bacteria; kingdom Pseudomonadati; phylum Ignavibacteriota; class Ignavibacteria; species Ignavibacteria bacterium. The sequence goes on from VGWC01000025.1 coordinate 5,734, forward strand.
AACTGTTTACGCTTCAAATAATCAACAATTTCCTTCACTTCCTGCGATTGTTCTTTTTTGCAAATCAACACGGCATCGTCTGTATTCACAACGATAACATCGTCAACGCCAATCACAGCAACAAATTTATCTTTTGAATCGATGAAAATATTTTTTGCGTTGCGTAAAAATGATTTTCCATTCACCGAATTACCGCCTTCAACTTTTCCCGAAAGACGAACAACTTCATCCCAACTTCCAACATCGCTCCAGCCAAAATTTCCCGGAATGACAAAAACATTTTTTGCTTTTTCCATCACGCCATAATCAATCGAAACACCGCGAATCATTTTGTATGCATTTTCAAGCAATGTTGAAAACGTATTATCACCGACGAGGGGTTCAATTCTCGAAAGTTCAGAATACATCTCAGGCAAATGCTGTTGAATCTCACGAAGAATCACATCAACGCGCCACACAAACATTCCGCTGTTCCACAAAAAATCTCCGCTTGCAAGAAATTGTTTCGCCGTTTCGAGATTCGGTTTTTCTGCAAATGTTTTTACGCGAAATATTTTTTTCTCGAAATATGGATTCGTGTTGTCGTGCGTATCTACGAACTGAATATATCCAAAGCCGGTTTCTGGATGCGTTGGTTGAATGCCGATGGTTATTAAATTCGCTGACTTATACGAAACTTCTGTGGCAAGTTTTACAATTCGGAGAAACTCCTGTTCGTCGCGGATTAGATGGTCTGCGGGCAAAACAACCATCACTGCTTTTTCGTCAATGTGCTTCAGCATTGTCGCCGCAAGTCCTATACAAGGAGCAGTATTTCTTCCGAAGGGTTCTGCAATAATATTTTGTTCAGGAACAGTTGGAAGTTGTTTCTCAACGATGGGCTTCTGAATTTTATTTGTTACAATGAGAACATTGGAATGAGGAATAATGTTTTCCAAACGGCGTACCGTGTTTTGCAACATTGTTTGTTCGCCAAAAATTTTCAACAATTGTTTCGGCGATTTTTCTCTGCTACGGGGCCAAAACCGTGCGCCGACTCCGCCTGCCATTATTACTGCGTAAACGTTCACTAAATTTTAGATTTTATATTTTACATTAATTAGATTGAAATTAGTTTCACTTGGTATTATTGATACCACTTGAAGAAACACATTTCAATAATATCAACAATATCAAGTGAAAAAAAACCTTGGAACTCTCGTCGAAATATTTGTCAGCACTTCGTACGAATTTGTTCCAACTTTTTCTGCAAGTTCTTCAACTTTTATTTCTTCGTTTCCGTCTTTTCCAATCAATGTAACATCATCACCGACGTGAATATTTTCTCCGTCCGTTACATCGAGCATCATTTGGTCCATACAAATTGTTCCAACGGAAGAAAAACGTTTTCCGTGAATCAACACATCAACATTGTTTGAGAGCGTTCGAAAATATCCATCGCCGTACCCAATCGGAATTGTTGCAATGCGCGATGTACGATTGGTAAAATACGTTCTTCCATAACTGATACTTTTATTTGCGGCGACATCTTTCAAATACACAATTTTCGATTTCAATGATAGAATTGGAATAACGGAAATTGTTTTTTGAATTTCTTTCGATGGATATATTCCGTAAAGTAAAATTCCAGGACGTGCAAGATTGAAATATGATTCGCTTCCGTTCAAAATTGCACCGCTATTTGCAATGTGTTTGAAAGGAATTTCAATCTTCTTTTTTTTCAGTTGTTCAAGAACTGAAGTAAATTGCTGAAGTTGATATTGAGTGAATGAAGTATCTTTTTCTGACGAGGCGAAATGAGAAAAAATTCCAACAATATCGAGTTTCGGAAGTCGCGCAACTTTTTCGACGAACTCAACTGCATGTTCTGAGTGAATTCCGAGACGCTCCATTCCCGTATCAATTTTCATATGCACACGCGCTTTTCGTCCGTTGTTTTTTGCAACTTCATCATTGATGCGTTGGGCAAGTTCAAGCGATGAAACTGTAATTTCAAAATCAAATGCAAGAAATTTTTCTACTTGGTCGCCAAAGACTCCTCCCAGCACGAGAATGGGAGAAGTAATTCCTGCTGTTCGTAATTGTATTCCTTCTTCAATAAAACCTACACCAAGATATTCGATACCATTCTGTACTAGCGACTTGGAAATTTCAACAAGCCCGTGACCATACGCATTGGCTTTAACAATTCCCATAACTTGAGTATTCACAGCAAGTTTATGTCGAATGTTCTTCAAATTTGAATGGAGTATCGTGAGATTTATTTCGGCTCGAGTAGGGCGCATTGAAACAAAAATTTCAGCGTTAATATACAAGAATGTAGAAGTTAATTCAAGGAACGTACTATATTCATACACACAAAACAGATACGTTCATCTTAAAACCTTACACTCATTCCTAATGTTGGTAAAATGGGAAACATTGTTGTAGGATTTCGTTCAATTTTTAAGTTCGTATCAACAAACGTTTGATAACTTAAAACATTTTGACGATTATAGACATTAATGATATCTAAATAGAATGTCCATTCAAGTCCCCAATATTTTTTATACCACGTCAATCGCATATCAAGACGATGATATGGAGGTAATCTTTCAGAATTAATCTGATTTCCTTCCGCACGTTTGACATCGAACACAACATTGCTATCGCTATCTACTTGTATAAAACCAAGTGTTGTATCAATCGGAATATTATTGATAACCGTATCAATGTGAACAGTAATAATTCTTGGTTGAATTCCTGAAGGCGGAGAATATGGAAAGTTTGTTCCATATTTCCATTTCAACGCAACTTCAAACGATTCACTTGGTTTAAAATTGATATTCAAACTGAACGTATGTCGCTGGTCGTACGAAAGCGGTCTCCACACTCCAAAACTGTTTCGCTGCGCCCACGCAAGCGCATAACTTATCCATCCGAAAAATGCAGTTTGAGGCGATGGTTGTTTTTTTTCAATATACCATTCGATTCCATACGCATCACCGTATGAATTATTTTCGGGTTTGTTCACAAAAACTTCCTTCGTTACAGGATGCGGCGGTGTCCATCCTTCGATGCGACGCAAATTATTTCCCGCAACGGGTTCTGAAACAAACCGCGACTGCATTTCTTTTTTTTGATGAATCAAGTTTGCAAATCGTTTGTAATATGTTTCAACTTTTCCAAAAATTTCAGATGTAAGCCATCGTTCATAGCCAAGAATATAATGTGTCGCTTGTTCCGCCTGTAAATATTTTGCATCGGTGAGTGAGTAAAAAACATTTTGGTCAACCAATTTTTCATATCCCGGTGATTGATAGTATTTTCCCCATGCGGCTCGAAGTGTGCTTATCGGATTGATGAGATAGGAAAAATTCACACGCGGTTCAATGTAATACTTCTTCAACAAGTGAAAATAGTTCAAACGTATTCCGGGTTGCAATTGAACGTCATCATTCATAGTCCATTTATCCTGCGCATACGAAACGACTCGGTGGTATGATTGTTCTTGTAAAAAGTTTTCGAGAAATGCCATATTTTGATTTCGTAATCGCGCACGCAATTCTGAAGGCAACTGCGTTTTCCAAAACAATTCATTCTTCAACCAATCAACGGCAATTCCACATTCGAACAAATGATTTTTCTGTGTGTACAATACATCTTGTTTTACAGAACGTTTCGTGAACATAAACGAGGAAGTTATATCAATGTTGTATAAACGAATTCCTCGCGCCGTATCATTATCATATTGTTCTCTATCAAGTCCCGGGTCAAGCACTGCGCCGCCAAAATCGCTCTCTCCTTTATTTCTGTACCAAGAAAAAGAAAGTTTGGAAATAATGTTTTCATCGAACGTATATTGCCACGCAACGCCAGCAACATCGTTGCGAGTTTCATTGAACACCGAAACACTATCCGCAGTTTTACGCTCACTGCCGCTGACAATATTGACACCGTCGCGGCTCGCAATTCCGTTTATAATAAATTGATGTTTCGATGTTGGAAGGAACGTAAATTTTCCTTGTATATCAGAAAAATTAGGGAATGCAACATCGCCATCAACAAGTTTTGCGCTTTTTGCAAACGGCTCAAGTACTAAGTCGTAATATGTTCTTCGAGCGGATGCGAGCCAATAAACCGGAAATAGTTGAGTAGTTTTTCCTTCCAACACAATATTTGCATTGGAAATACTTGCGTTGATGTTACCGTTAAAATTTCCACCATCGCCGCCGCGTTTATTGGTAACATCTATAACGGCAGATAGTCTGTCTCCGTACTTTGCCGGAAACCCTCCGGTAAGCAACGATATATCCGAAACAGTTTCAGGATTAAACATACTTATCAATCCGTACAAACGATACGGATTGAAAATTTCAATTCCATCCATTACAATTAAATTTTGGTCGGGATTTCCACCGCGTACAACTAATGCTGCTCGAAAATCATTCGGCGCAATCACCCCCGGAGCATATTGCAACGCTCTCATTACATCTTCAACTGCTCCGGGTAATGCTTTTGCTTTCTGCGGCTGAAGTTCCACAACGCTCGAACGAATATCCTGAAGCGACTTTTTCCGCGCTTCTTCAACGATTTGAATTTCCTTCAATTCCACAGATGACTCTTTCATTTCGATGGAAAGTACAACTGTCTTATTGGAAAGTATCTCGATCGCTCTTCGTTTTGTTTCAAAACCAATTGCAGAAACAATGAGCGTGTAGTTGCCCAAAGATATATTTTCAAGAAAAAATTTTCCTTCGTCATTACTCGATGTTCCGATTTTTGTTCCCTCAAGAATAACATTGATAAACGGAAGCGGTTGTTTTGTCTCTGCAGAAATAATTTTTCCGGAAATACTTCCGAAATTATTTTCTTGTGAAAACGAAAATTGAGAAAGGAGAATGAAAATTGTACAAAGAGTAATCTTCATCGTATTCTTCATCTGCGGCAATTTGCGTTATCAGCGGGAAACAATCTCCCGCAGATTTCGCAGATGTTCGCAGATTTTTTCAAGTTGATTCTAAATCTTATTATGGAATACATTGAACAAGGCGTAAAAGTTGTACTGTATCGGCAACATCAGTAAGATAATATTTTCCATCAGACGATTGTATTTTCAACTGTCCAAATTTCAGTTAAGTTCGTGTCATCAGCGTTCGTTTTTTTTCGTTTTCCAAACATCAACTACAAATAACAAATAATCCATAACGACAATCAACTCAACGCCATCATTCTCCGCAACGGAACAAGTGCGCGTTCAATTACATCTTCGCTCAATGTAATTTCCGGCGAGCGGTTTTTCATACACAAATACAATTTCTCCATCGTATTGAGTTTCATATACGGACAATTATTGCAGGCACATGCTTCTTCAGGAGGAGCGGGAATGAACATTTTTTGCGGAGCGTGCTTCTGCATTTGATGAAGTATTCCCGATTCCGTCGCAACAATAAATTCCTTTGCATCGGATTCGATAACGTATTTCAACAAAGCACTTGTCGAACCGATAAAATTTGCCCACATCAAAATTGCTTCTTCACATTCAGGATGTGCAATAAGTTTCGCTTCGGGATGTTCGAGTTTGAGTTTGAGAATTTTTTCTTCGGAGAAATGCACGTGAACAACGCACGAACCATCCCACAACGTCATTTTTCTTCCCGTTTTCTTCATCAAATAATTTCCAAGATTTTTATCGGGAGCAAAAAGAATTTCTTTATCGGAAGGAATTGCGCGAATAATTTTTTCCGCATTACTCGATGTGCAAATATAATCGCTCAACGCTTTCACTTCCGCAGAACAATTCACGTACGTTACAGCAATGTGATTCGGATGTGATTCTCGAAATTGTTTGAAGAGCGGCGCGGGGCAACTTTCATCGAGCGAACAGCCGGCATTGGCATCGGGAAGAAGAATTTGTTTTTTCGGAGAAAGTATCTTTGCCGTTTCCGCCATAAAATGAACTCCGGCAAACACAATCACCTCTGCATTGGTCGCCGCGGCATTTTTCGACAACTCCAAACTATCGCCAACAAAATCCGCCAAATCTTGAATCTCCGATTCCTGATAGTAATGCGAAAGAATCACAGCGTTTAATTCTTTTTTCAATCGAAGAATTTCTTCTTCATAATGGAGTGGAATTGTTTGCGTTGAAGGAGTTTGTTTTGATGTGGTTTCAAACATTGCGGGCTAAAAATACTCAGAGAGTTTGCAAAAATAAAATAGCGACTGGATCATAGTCGCTACAGAAATTTTCAGAAGCACGAAGAAAACTTTACACACTATATACTTTTTTCCATTGCATTGTTCGCTTTGTATGCAAGTTCTGAAACATTTTCTGCAAGTTGGTAAATGAGTCGTATAAGAATTTCATTTAAATCAAGTATATATGTTGAATCCGATTCGAATATAGCGGGATGATTTTGAATATTTCTTCGCAGAGAAATTTTTTTGTATCGTGCAAAACGTCTTCTATGTTCCTATTAGAAATAGTATTGGTTTCTACAAATTATTTCATATCGGTAAAATCTGCATCGCGAATTTCCGAAGCGGGAAATGAATGATGAAACGAATGTTTTTCAAATACTTTTTTTGTTGCAGTTGCTCGACGCTGGCGAATTGCAGAAAAAATTCGCACTAAGAGAAAAATACTATAGACAAGAAAAAGTGTGATAAAAACAAGCCGAATCATTTGCGTTTTGCCGTATGTCGCAACGGGTTGTAGTATTCAACGGCGGATTTATCAGAGCGGAAGATTTCGTTCACCAAATCGTCAAAATCCTTTTCATCATTGACAAAATCTATTTCCGTAGAATTGACAATGAGCAACGGTGAACTTCGATAATGAAAAAAGAAATAATTATACGCATCGTTCAAATCTTTGATATAAGCTTCGCTCATATTTTTTTCCATCGGGCGCGCGCGTTTGCGGATGTTTGCCATTAATCGCGAAACACTTGATTGTAGATACACTACCAAATCGGGCTTATGCAGTGTTTGCGTGCGTTCGAGCGACGCGAAAAGCATTTCATACAGTTTCAGTTCTTCATCGCTTAAATTGAGATATGCAAAAATTTTATCTTTTTCAAAAATATAATCCGTAATTAAATTATAATGAAATAATCCCGGCTGCCGTAATGATTGCTGCTGTTTAAACCGTGAGAGTAAAAAGAAAATTTGCGTTTGAAATGAATATCTATCGGGGTCATCATAAAATTTCGGCAGAAAAGGATTTTCTTCGAATTTTTCTAGCACGACTTCTGCATGAAGTTTCTCTGCGAGCATTGTTGCAAGCGTTGTTTTGCCAGCACCAATTACACCTTCGACGGCAATATGATGAATGCCGCTATTGGCAACAAGTTCGTTCAGTAACGGAGTTTCTTTTTCTTTCACAAAAAATACTATTTAAATATGTTGAAATTGATAATGTGTTTTCGTTACACTATGGTTGTTGGTACAATCGTTCAATACATTCGCTATTGTTTGTTGCAATGTTGTGTGGACGCAATTCGGAGCAATTTCCACGAATGGAATAAGAACAAATTTTCGTTTGTGCATTTCTTTGTGGGGAATGGAAAGGTGTTCTGTTTCTATGATTTCGTTCCCGAACAATAAAATATCAATATCAATTTCCCGTGGTTGCCATGTTTTTCGTTGTCTTCTTCCGATTTTTTTTTCAAGTGTTTTGATGAAGGAAAACAATTGTTCGGGCGTTTCATTGGTTTCTATTTCTACTACCGCGTTTAAAAAATTTTGCTGATTCTTTTCTCCAATTGGTTCTGTTTCGTACATCACTGACGCAGAGAGTAATTTGTAATGTTTTGAAATTTCTTCGTATGCTTTTTGTAAATACTCGATACGATTTCCAATATTGGAACCCAATCCGAGAAACACCTTTGCCATTTATTTTCTTCGATTAACTTCCACTTCGACAAAATCCACAACACCTTTGACCGGCGGATGCGGCTTACGGATTTTTACAACGACGGTTACAACTTGGTGAAATGATTCCAAAATTTTCCCAGCAAGATGATTCGCTAATGTTTCAAGAAGAAAATATTTTTTCTCCGTAATTGTTGTATAAACTAACGCATACACTTTTTCGTAATCTACGGTTCGCTTCAAACTATCCCTTGTTTCCGCTTCAGCAATAGCGCATCCGAGTTCTACATCAACTTCAAATTTGCCTCCGAGATTTTGCTCATCTTGTTCTACACCGTGATATGCGTAGAACGATGCGTTTTTTATTCTGATGATATCGAGTTGTTGCATGTTTTTACCGCGAAATATATTTATTTCAATGAAGAATGAATAATGAGCAATAAATATTTATCGTAAAAGTTCCCTTCCTTTATTATATATGATTCATTATCAATTATTTTTTCTCAATCTTCGCCCACGTATCTTTCAATGTAACTGCGCGGTTGAAAACAAGATTCTCTTTTGTCGAATCATAATCAACGCAAAAATATCCGAGTCGTTCGAATTGAAATCGTTCTTGCGATTGCGCATTTGCAAGATGTGGTTCGAGTTTGCAATTCGTCAAGACTTCCAATGAGTTTGGATTAAGATTTTTTTCCCAATCTTCTCCGCTCGGATTTTCTACGGTGAAAAGTCTGTCATACAATCGCACTTCTGCATCTCTTGCGTGTGAAGCCGAAACCCAGTGAATCGTTCCTTTCACTTTTTTTTGATTTATTCCTGTTCCGCTTTTTGTATCTTTATCATACGTGCAGTGTATTTCGACAATTTCACCATTTTCATTTTTCACAACGTTTGTGCATGTAATGATATAAGCATATCGCAATCGCACTTCGATTCCCGGTGAAAGTCGAAAATATTTTGGCGGTGGAGTTTCTTTGAAATCATCTTGCTCGATATATAAAATTTTTGAAAACGGAATTTTTCTTGTTCCCGCTGACTCGTCTTCCGGATTGTTTACTGCGTCAAGTTGTTCAATTTCGCTATCGGGAAAATTATCAATGATAACTTTCAAAGGCTTCAACACCGCCATCATTCGCGGAGCGCGTTTATTTAAATCATCGCGCAAACAATTTTCTAACAATGCAAAATCAATCGTGTTATCGCGTTTTGCGACTCCAATGCGTTCAGCAAAATCTCGAATAGATTCCGGTGTATATCCACGACGGCGAAAACCGGAAATTGTTGGCATTCGCGGGTCATTCCATCCATTTACAATTTGTTCTTCGACGAGTTGAAGCAATCGCCGTTTGCTCATCATCGTATAGGTGAGGTTCAGCCGCGCAAATTCAATTTGCTGCGGATGAAAAATATTGAGTTCGTTGATAAACCAATCATACAACGGACGATGGTCTTCAAACTCCAGTGTGCAGATGGAATGTGTAATGCGTTCGAGAGAATCCGATTGCCCGTGCGCATAATCATACATCGGATAAATGCACCATATATTTCCCGTACGATGATGCGTTGCGCGAAGAATACGATACAACACCGGGTCGCGCATATTGACATTCGGGGAATGCATATCAATTTTTGCGCGTAATGTTTTTGAACCATCGGGAAATTTTCCTTCACGCATTTCTTGAAACAGGTGCAAATTTTCTTCCACGCATCTGTTGCGATACGGACTTTCTTTTCCTGGCGCCGTCAATGTTCCACGATACTCGCGAATTTCATCCGCAGTTAAATCGCATACGTACGCTTTTCCTTTTTTGATAAGTTGAATTGCATAATGATATAACTGCTCAAAATAATCGGAAGCATACAACTCCGCTTCCCACTGAAAACCAAGCCAACGCACATCTTCTTTGATGGATTCAACGTATTCTTGTTCTTCTTTACTCGGATTGGTGTCATCAAAACGAAGATTGCATTTGCCATTGTAATCGTGGGCAATTCCGAAATTCAAACAAATAGATTTCGCATGACCGATGTGCAAATATCCGTTCGGTTCGGGAGGAAACCGTGTGTGAACGTGTTTATCGAATCGCTTGCTGCGAATGTGTTCGTCAATAATTTCGCGAATAAAATTTTTCGCTTCTGGTTTTACTGGTTCCATTGATGTGAAAATGATGTAATCGGTGTTTTAATTTCTAAAATTTCTTGATACTGTTCAAAACTTAATACGCCAGCAAGTTTTTCATGGAACGAAAATTTTTCTTCGGTGTATTGCTTTGTATCATACGTGTTGTCATCGAGTTTGTTGCTGCAATAAAAAATTGCCTTATGAATATAAAAATATTTTTTTGGCTGTTCAATTTCTCTTCGATTTCATTCGAAGTTCTTATGGATACTATGCTCGTCCGCTCCACGAAAGAAATCATTCCCTCAACTTGAACGTTGGCACAGAGTGCAAAAAAACGACGAAGCAACAAGAGTGTTCTTTCAATTTTTTCTTCATTCTTCCTTGCATTTGTTTTGCACAATTCTATTTCAAACATATATTTGTCCGCTTTTTTTTCCAATGACACTGAACAAAGAATTACAGAATGAAGAAAAAACTGTTGTCAGCAACCGCCGCGCGTTGCACGAATATTTTATTCTCGACCACTACGAAGCAGGAATTGCTCTCAAAGGAACGGAAGTAAAATCGTTGCGCGCAGGAAATGCAAGTTTGCAAGACAGTTACGTTACCGTTGAAAACGGTGAAGCATGGCTACTCAACGCCCATATCAATCCGTTTGATTTCGGCAACATCAACAATCACGAACCGATGCGCAAACGAAAATTGTTGCTCACAAAACGTGAATTGTACAAACTTTCTAACAAAACCGATGTGCAGGGATTTACGATTATCCCTCTGCGTATATATTTCAAAGCAGGAAAAGCAAAAGTCGAAATCGCCGTTGCTCGCGGGAAACATCATTTCGATAAACGGCACGCATTGAAAGAACGCGAAGTGAAACGCGACCTCCGAAGAAAATTTGCAAACTAAATGATAGAAATCCAAATGACAACATTCCCATTCCTACTTTTACACTCTCAAAAAGTTTTTTATACTTGGATTGTTGGATCTGAAAAATATTTTGTTTGGCGATGTTGTTCTTTGCACCTTCTCCAATATTCGTTGTACATCAATAAAAAATATTAGGAATACTCTTATCACAAACCTCAAACCTCAAATCTTTCCAAGCGTGAACGAGCAAATGGATGTGCTCAAACACGGAGCATCGGAAATTATCCCCGAAGACGAACTCGCTCGAAAAATTGAACGCTCGCTCACAACAACTGTTCCACTCATCGCCAAACTCGGCTGCGACCCTTCGCGACCGGATTTGCATCTTGGTCATACCGTTGTCTTACGCAAACTCCGACAGTTTCAGGATTTAGGACATACGGCAATGCTCATCATTGGCGATTTTACTGGAATGATTGGCGACCCTTCGGGTAGAAATAAAACCCGTCCTCCTCTCTCGCTCGATGAAACGCGCACGAACGGCGAAAGTTATTTCGAACAAGCAACAAAAGTGCTTTCCCATGAACGTTGCCACATTCGCTACAATTCCGAATGGCTCAATGCAATGAACTTCGCCGATGTCATTCATCTTGCAAGTACCTACACGATTGCTCGTATGTTAGAGCGCGACGATTTTGAAAAACGGTACAATCGCGGCGAGCCGATTTCCGTTCACGAATTTCTTTACCCGCTTGCTCAAGCAATGGATTCCGTTGCTATCAAAAGCGATGTTGAACTTGGCGGCACCGACCAGAAATTCAATCTTCTCGTCGGAAGAGATGTTCAAATTGCTTACAACATCGAGCCGCAGGTTATTCTCACGATGCCGATTCTTGCAGGAACCGATGGCATCAATAAAATGAGCAAGTCGCTCGATAATTACATTGCTCTCACCGATTCGCCTAAAGAGATGTACGGTAAAACGCTTTCAATTCCCGATGCGCTTATTTATGAGTATTTCCTACTTGCAACCAATACTCCCGCATACGAATTATCGCACATCCGAGCGCTTTTGGAAAACAGCACCATCAATCCCCGCAACATCAAACGTCAACTTGCGCGTACGCTCGTAACGATGTATCATAGCATCGAAGCGTCGCACATTGCCGAAAAAGAATTCGATACGATTTTTGTCAAAAAAGAAATCCCCGATGTTCTCGATGAATATTGCATTTCTTCTCTCAGCACGATGAACATCATCGAACTGATGGTAACCACTCAACTTGCACCGTCCCGGAACGAAGCAAGGAGACTTATCGAACAAGGAGGGGTTTCCATAAACGGAAAAAAAATTTCCGATATCCATTCGCCAATTCCCAACGAAACGTTTATCATCAAAGTCGGCAAACGAAAATTTCTCAAAGTTCTTCGCTAATTGTTCACGATTATTTTTTACTCACTTATTCTACTACGTTCACTATGTTTCTTCCCGCAAAAATATTTTTTACCAAAGGTGTCGGTCGCCACAAAGAATACTTGCAATCGTTCGAGTTGGCATTGCGCGACGCAAAAATTGAAAAATACAATCTCGTAACCGTCTCGAGCATTTTTCCTCCAAACTGCAAACGTATTTCCGTTGAAGAAGGAATCAAACTCTTGCAAACGGGACAAATTCTCTACGTCGTTATGGCGCGCAACGCTACCAACGAACCCAATCGTCTCATTGCATCGTCTATCGGAGTTGCCCAGCCATCCGATGCGAGTATTCACGGCTATCTTTCCGAACATCACCCCTTCGGCGAAACCGACGAAAAAGCCGGCGAATACTCAGAAGATTTAGCCGCAACGATGCTTGCTACTACTCTCGGTTTGGAATTCGACTCGAATACCGCTTGGGACGAACGCGAAAAAATTTACAAAGCATCGGGTCAAATTTACCGCACCTTCAACGTCACCCAATCTGCCGAAGGTCATAAATTGGGCTTATGGACAACTACGGTTGCGTGCGCAGTTTTGTTGCCGTAGAAATAATAAATTCTGAAATCTCTTTTGCAAACATCTCCGACAAATTTCACTTCCAAAAACCATTTAAGGATATTCTCAAAACAAAGAAGGACAAACTCTCCGCTTCGGGATTGAACCAAAAGAATCATTGATGATTTTTTTTTCGCCCAGCAAGACCGTTTACTGTCGTGAGGAAATGCTAACAACTTTTGTTCATCAAGACCAAAAAATAGAGAGAGAACGTTCAATCAGAAGAAGAGCAAATCAGAAAAATATCCTCATCCGTACTTGGGAATACAATGGAACAACTTCAAGGTTGTGATGAAGAGTCATTCATACACCACTTCCTCCAAACACAACCCTCGTGCCGGAACTGATTGCGATGCGGCGCTTCTGTTCTTTGCGGAAAGAATGTTTGCAACATCATGCACCGAATATTTCTTTCTACCAACATCTACCAAAACGCCGACCATTGCGCGCACCATTCCGCGCAGAAAACGATTGGCGCTAACACGAAAAACGAAGAGAGGAAGGTTCTGAAAACTGTTTTCCTTTTCCCACGAAGCCGCAAGAACGGTGCAGATGGTATTTTCCACTTCTTTCGCGGATGTGCAGAACGACGTAAAATCCATTTCCCCGATGAAACCGTTCGCGGCATCATTCATCAACGTCATATCCAGCGGAGCATGATATTCCCAACAATAATTTCGAAAGAGCGCAGTCGGACGCTGACACATCGTATAAGAATACCTTCGTTCTTTTGCGCTGAAACGGGAATGAAAATTCTCTTCAACATCATTGGCGGCAATAACAGCAATGTCGGGGGAAAGCAAACCGTTTAATGCAGAACGTATTTTTGCAGAAGGAAGGAGAGACGTGGTTTTGAAATTAGCAACTTGTCCGCGCGCATGAACACCCGAATCGGTTCTCCCCGCACCTATGAGAGTGCTATGCTCGTGAAGCAAGTGAAAAAGAAGAGTTTCCAATTCTCCCTGAACAGTTCGTTCCTTCGCTTGACGCTGCCAACCGAAAAAATTTGTCCCGTCGTATTCGAGAACAAGTTTGATGTTGCGGGGGTTCAACGCAGAAACCGTTCAGACAAGTGGAGAGAACTACAAGCGTGTTGAAAATGTCAGAGAATATCCCTGCGAGTTTCTTCCACCCAAAGCGTTGTGAAGAAGTTCGAGACGAAAGGAGAGCGGATTGTTGTTCTGAGACGAAGCGGACAATGCGGCGTTGATAGCGCTTGCAAGATGATTCAAGCCGATACCGATGCCGATAAACTTTAAATTGTTGAACGCAAGGTCGCTATTGATGCGCATTGTACGATAAGTCAAACGTTGTTGCTCGTTGTTCCATTTCCAATAATACTGCGTCGCGGGCAGATACATTTTCTCCGTTTGACGATTGATGAGCCGCGTATGATTGTAATCGTCCACACTCAGAAAATTGCCGATGTTCACAAAATATTTCTCGTCTTTACCATTGAGCGAAACGCTTGCATTTGCTTGTGCATATTGCCGTGCATCGTCTCGAACCCATGTTCCGTACGTATCGAAGCCCAAATAGGTAAGCCATAAACCGCTTTCCGTAAGAAGAAAATATTGTCCTGAAGAAACATTATCCGCATACCATTCTCCTAATCCCGGAATGAGAAGCGAAAGCGCAACGGCAAGCGGAACGCTTTTTTTCTTTTCAACAGGAAGTCCTACGTTGTTTTTGGGAGATGCAAGCGAAGGTGTTGCTTGGCGCAAAAACAAATCTCGCGCTATCAAGAAAGAAGGTGGTTGTTCTTGCGCTAAAGAACAATGCAGGAATGTAAAGACAAGAACGGTGAACAGTTTCATAACGGTACGGGAGTAAAAGTTTTAACAACGGTTGAAGGAGCACGAATTGCGGGCTGAACAGTTCCGTCTGTCCGCGAACCGATACAATGCTCGTCGCAAACTCCATCAATCCGCACGCGTTGAATCGTATTGATGTCGTTTTCCGTTGCGGGAACATCCACACGAATATAATTCTTCGAGTACCCGGAAAAACCTTGAGCGGAAGGCGTATGCTCGATGAGAACATCAACCATCGTTCCCAAGAATGCCGATGCGAATGCGCGGCGTTTTTTTGTGCCTACGATTCGAAGCATGTTATTTCTCTGAAAACGAACACGCGGCTCTATGACTTCTCCAAACGTTGCTGCCAGCGTATTCGGACGTTCGGAATAGGTGAACACGTGAAGATACGAACACGGAAGGTCAACGAGAAAAGTAAAGGTATCCTCGAAATGCTTTTCCGTTTCGCCGGGAAAACCTACAATAACATCTACGCCGATTCCCGCCGTGCTATCGTTTGCGCGAATATACTCAACAACGTTTCGATAATCCTTCGTACGATAGCGACGGCGCATATTCTGAAGAATTGTATCGCTCCCGCTTTGCATTGGGATATGAAAATGATTGCACAACGTATCCGAAGAGAGAATACAATCAATAATGTCGTTGGTTAAGAGATTCGGTTCGATGGAACTGATACGGATACGTTCCATTCCGTCAACAGATTCGAGTGCGCGGAGAAGTTGAAGAAACGATGTGTTGTTCTTCTTTCCATAGTCGCCAACATTCACACCGCTGAGAACAATTTCTCGATATCCCATCGCAACAAGTTGGTGCGCTTGGCGAACTGTCGTTTCAAGAGATTGACTTCTGCTTTTGCCGCGCGCAATTGGAATAGTGCAAAACGAGCACGAATAATCGCACCCGTCTTGCACTTTCAAAAATGCGCGTGTGCGTTCTCGACCGTCGGAAGAGAATGCGGGACCAAAATCGTGCGCTTCGGAAATTGGAGCAACAAAAATCTGTGGCGTTGTTTTTTTCTGAAATGAATCAATGTATTGGAAGATGTGAAATTTTTCCTGCGAACCTAAGACAACGTCAACGCCATCAATCGAAGCAATTTCTTCCGGTTGCAGTTGGGCATAGCAACCAGTAACGATAACAAACGCATTTGGAGAATGCCGCAATGCTCTCCGAATCCATTGACGTGCTTCTTTATCGGCTCGTTCGGTAACGCTGCACGTGTTCAGAACAATAACATCATTGTTTGCATCAATTTCGGAGAATGCGAATCCGCGTTGAAGAAATTGTTTCCCGATTTCCGAGGATTCGGTATAGTTCAGTTTGCAACCAAGTGTATGAAATGCAACTTTGGGTTTTGTCATAACCGTATTCCGTGAATAAAAAAAGAGTTGCGCAAATGCGTGGGATACATTTTTGCAACTCGTTTCTTCGTTACGCTACCTTACTGATGAGGAAAATCCGGTGTTGGTTCAGTAAGAGATTCTTCCGGTGTTTGCACGGAAAGCGTTTCTCCTTCTTCTATCACAACTTCGGGGCTGAAATCAAGAAATATATCTGTTTCCAAATCGTTGATAGGAAGCGGAGTAGCAATAACTTCGCTTAACGTGATCGAAGGCAATTTGTACTTCTCAACATATTCATCAATCGCTTGTTGGTCTTTCATCTTGAGATATTCCAAGACGGAAAGCACAATGCGTTTGTTTTCTTTATCGAACTCCAGCACTTTCATATTGAGTGCATCACCGATTTGAAATTTGTCAGCAATGTTATTAATCGGCGCTTGTGAAAGATGCGAAGCGGGAACGAAGCCGTCAACACCCATCGGTAATTCAACGATGAGACCTTTGTTTTCGATAACGCGAACAATTTTCCCATCACATTCCTCTGCGTGAGAATAGACAGATTCCAGAGTATCCCAAGGATTTTCCAAAATTTGTTTATGCCCAAGAGAAATTCTGCGCTGGTCAATATTGATTTCCAAAATAGAAACATCAATTTCTTGCCCGCGTTTGAGAAGTTCTCCGGGATGTCGAATCTTTTTCGTCCATGATAAATCGGAAATATGAATCAATCCATCCACGCCTTTTTCAAGTTCAACAAATGCGCCGAATGTTTGCAAGGATTTTACAATTCCTTGGTGGCGTGAACCGACAGGATATTTTTCCATCAACTTAAACCATGGATCGGGTTCTAATTGTTTAATGCTCAACGCAAGTTTCTTTTCATCTTTGATGAGTTCAACAATAATCGCTTCCACTGTTTGTCCCAGCGATGCGAATTGCGAAGGATGTTTGATATGCTGTGTCCAACTCATTTCGGAAATATGGATAAGCCCTTCAACGCCTTTTTCGATTTCGATAAATGCGCCGTAATCCGTCAGCGATACAACGCGTCCTTCTACTTTTTGTCGTAAGAGATATCGTTGTTCAATATTTTCCCACGGATGCGGGGTAAGTTGTTTCATCCCAAGGGAAATCCGTTTCTTCTCTTGGTCGAAATCGAGAATGACAACGTTTATTTTTTGGTCAAGTTTAATAACATCGTAAGGAGATGCAATTCTTCCCCACGATAAATCCGTGATATGCACAAGACCATCAACACCCCCAAGGTCAACAAACACACCAAAATCCGTAACCGCTTTGACAATGCCTTCAAGGATTTGACCTTTTTCCAAACTTTGAAGAATTGCTTTGCGTTGTTCCGCCATTTCTTCTTCGACAAGAATTTTATGGCTCACGACAACATTTTCGGCGGGATGATTGATTTTAACAACTCGCACATCCAAATGTTTTCCGATAAATGCGTCGAAATCGCGAACGGGTCGTACATCAATTTGTGAACCGGGAAGAAACGCTTCTACACCAAGTAAATCGAGAACTAGACCGCCTTTAATTCTTCGTATGACTAAGCCTTGAAGTATATTATTTTTTTCTGCCGCATCGGTGATACGTTTCCACACGCGCATAAACTCGGCGCGTTTATACGATAAGATTAATCTTCCTTCCTTGTCTTCAATTTTTTCGACAAAGACTTCGATAGGGTCGCCGACTTTTAACTCGGAAAGTTTACGGAACTCATCCGCTTGAATTCTTCCTTCGGATTTGAATCCAATATCAACTAAAACGAAATCGGGTTCGATGGAATGTACTTTTCCTTGCGCTATTTCGGCTTCTTT
Source organism: Ignavibacteria bacterium (assembly GCA_016873775.1). Classification (NCBI taxonomy): domain Bacteria; kingdom Pseudomonadati; phylum Ignavibacteriota; class Ignavibacteria; species Ignavibacteria bacterium. The sequence goes on from VGWC01000025.1 coordinate 23,615, forward strand.
TATTGTTCCGAACGAGCGATTGTAGATTCCTAATAACTCGTTACGTTCGTTGCTCGTATATGTCCGCTCTTTGATATCGCTTAATTTCCCCGAACTGCTTTTTGAAAAGCGACGTACGGGAATATCTGTACTTGGTACTTCTTGCAAAAGAGTTTTTTTCTCGTCTGCAACTGGTTGCAATGTTTCTGTCATAATAAAAATATTGTTTGTCCTTTGACAAACAATCTCTGTTTTGGTTTGTACTGTTTTCGATTTTTCATAAAATCACTAAAAGTGAAAATGCAAAAACAGGAAAGTGAATATAAAGATGCAGTGATTTTACAATCTAATGCGCGTGTATTTTCTCTATCGCCTTTTGAACAATGGTATCAACAACTTCATCCAGTGTCATTGCTGTCGTATCAATTTCAACAGCGTCTTCCGCTTTTTTCAACGGATGAAGTGCACGGCTCGCATCGGTATCGTCGCGAAGAACAATTTGCTCGCGGAGTGTGCTTTCTTCAATAGCAATCCCGCTTTCATGCAACTCTTTGAGTCTTCGCACAGTGCGTGCTTCAAGAGATGCAAGCAGAAATATTTTCAGTTGTGCGTTTGGAAATACCACTGTTCCAATATCTCTTCCGTCAAGAACAACGCCGCCGTCTTTTCCCATTCGCTGTTGTTCACAAACCATTTTTTCACGCACGCTGGGAATCGCACTCACGGCGCTGACTGCATTTGTAACAGCAGATGAACGGATTTTCTTTGAAACATCTTCGCCATCAAGAAGTACGAAAAGTTGTTTGTTCTCATATCGTAACTCTACAACCGTAGTCTCTAACATTCGTTGCAGTTGTTCAATTTGTGAAAGCGAAATATTCTTTCTCAAGAATTTTAATGTTATCGCTCTGTACATTGCTCCCGTATCTATAAAACAATACCCCAATCGTTCTGCAACGCTTTTTGCAGTAGAACTTTTTCCTGCGCCTGCAGGACCATCAATAGCAATGACAATAGTTTTCAACAGCGGCAAAATTTTGGGTGTTAAATTTATGGAAATTTACAATGCTATCAAAGAATCTCGTGCGAAGTTTTCGGAAAAAATAGTCTTTTCCTATCTTGGAATTAAAAAAATGAAAAAACTGACGTACGAAGAAATTGCCCTTCAACGCCTTTCTCCGAAGGAATTACAAAAGACAGAACGTTTTCCAATCTCCGTTATTATAGAAAATATGCGAAGTGCATACAATGTTGGCTCTGTATTTCGCACTTCCGATGGAGCAAGAATAGAAAAACTTTTTCTTTGTGGAAATATGCCGTTTCCCCCGCATCGAGAAATTGAAAAAACTGCACTTGGCTCCGTACAAACAGTTCCGTGGGAATACAAAAAAAATACTATGAACATTGTTGAACAACTCAAAAAGAAAAACATTACCATTTGCGTTGTCGAACATACAGATGCAAGCGTTCCATATTATACGCTTGATAAAAAAATATTCCCACTCTGTTTAGTTGTTGGAAATGAAATTGCGGGAGTTTCAGATGAAGTCATAAGTGCTGCGGATATTGCAATCGAAATTCCGATGTACGGAATGAAGCAATCGCTCAATGCTGCAAGCGCATATAGTATAACAGTCTTCGATATAATAAGAAAAATAAAAACGGAATAAGATTCAGACCAGTGTGTAATAATCGCTCTTTTCATTCGTGTTAAGAAAAAGTATTCTGGCGCGAACAAGATTCACCAAACTCCTTGATGCTCGCCGACGACTAATATTCGCCATCTTGCAATATTGTTCTTTGGTAATTCGTTCGTTGGTTTCCAAAAAATCGAGCAACCGTTTTTCATTTTCACCAATTGAAATTCGCAGCGGCTCACTTTTTACGTTTTCACTGCGCAATACTTTTACAACTTCTTTACTTGCTTCCATCGTTGTATCGTTCACGCGAATATAAATTCCTGTGCCTTCATCGTTTTTTTCAGCTTCCAAAACTTTGTGCGGTTTCGATATGCTTTCCTGAACTTTACACACAAGCACATCTTGACTTGCACGATACGGCACGATTTCCAATTCCATATTAACAGGAGGTTCTGATAAAAAATCTCCTGCTGTACGAATCAAATCCATTTCTTCTTTTTCACTTGTTATTCCAACAATAGTTCCGTCATCATCAACGCCAAATAAAATACAACCTCCTCTGGTATTTGCAAATGCTGTTATCGTGCGCGCTATTTTTTCCGGCGAAGTAACTTTTCGTTTAAATTCCCGTTGCACTCCTTCGCCTTCTTCAACGAGCGCATCGATATCCGTATAATTCACTTTTAAGAAAACTTTTTTGAATCAAGGTAATTTTGCAAAATAAAAACTGCAGCAACTTTGTCAACAGTGGCTTTGTTTCGTTGTTGTTTTCTTGATGCTGTTTCTCGAATGACATTTTGCGCTTGTATGCTCGTTAATCGCTCATCAAATAATATCACGTTACCGTCAAAAACATTTCGCAACGTTGAAGCAAACTGATGTACTTCCCGTGTAATGTCCGCTACATTTCCTTTCATCGTTAACGGGTTTCCAACAACTATGGTTTCAACATTATATTGTTTTACTAACACAGAAATTTCTTCGAACAACTGTGGAGTATTGTGAATAGTTCCGACAACTTGCGCAATAATTTGTAACGGGTCGCTTACAGATACACCAACGCGAACTCTTCCGTAATCAATGCCAAGGATTCTACGGTATCCGTTATTCTTATTCCTCACTGCATTCATCATATTTCATCGAACCTCTGCGCAGAATCTACTCCCTTCACTTGCCGCATTTTTTCTATTAAACGACTTAAATGCGAAATATCTTTCACGTTTAAAATAATTAAACCGTCAAATCGCTTCTCGTGCGCATCAACATTGATGCTGCGGATGTTCGTGTTGTTAAACGAACTTATGACATTTGTTAAATCGTTCACCAATCCACGCCGGTCTTCACCTGTAACTTTCACAACGACGGCAAATTCCATTTCGGAAACCTTTGGCCACTGAACATCAATGAGACGATGTTTTTCCGAAGTTGGAAGACTGAGAATATTTCTGCAGGAACTGCGATGAATTTTTATTCCTTCACCTATTGTTACAAATCCAATAATCATATCGCCCGGAATCGGATGACAACATTTTGCAAAATTATGAAGCACGTGCGTTTCATTGCCAAAGAACGAAACACCACTGAGCATTTGTCGCGCAGTTTCCACAAAGTTATCGAATAAACCAACTGATTTATTTTCCTGCAACGTCTCCTGCACATTTTGATTTTTTCTTTTTCTTTCAAGAGCAATGAGAATTCCATCTGGTTCCGCTTTCTTTTCTTGCACTGCAAGAAGAAATTGCAACGAACTTTCGAAACCAAATTCCGTAACAATGCTTTGCAATTCTTCTTCCGTATAATGAATTTTCAATCGCTTCGAACGATGGTCGAAAATATCTCTTCCTTCAGCAACTAAACGTCGTTCTGTTTCGCGTTTCAATTTTCGCAACCGTTGTTTCGCTTTCGGGCTTACAACAAATTTATCCCAATCAAGACTCGGCGTTTGATTTTTAGAAGTGATGATTTCAATTTGGTCTCCGCTTTTTAATTTTGAATCGAGCGGAACCATTTTTCCATTCACTTTTGAACCGATACAATGCATTCCAACATCGGAATGAACTTCGAAAGCATAATCTACCGGCGTTGCACACTTGGGAAGAATTTTTAACTCTCCCTTCGGAGTAAAAACATACACTTCGTTTTGATACAAATTCAACTTAAAATTTTCAACAACTTGTTCAGGCGAAGTATCGCTTTCCACTTGTTCAAAAACTTCCCGAACCCACGTCATCCAGTTTTCAATATCAACATCGCTTGAAACGTTGCCTCCTTTGTACTTAAAGTGCGCTGCAACGCCTTTCTCAGCAATCTCATGCATATTTCTTGTTCGAATTTGCACTTCTACCATTCTTCCATCGTTACCAACAACGGTTGTATGAAGCGATTGATAACCGTTGGGTTTCGGCAATGAAATATAATTCTTAAAACGATTGGGAACCGGTTGATAAATCGAAGAAACAATTCCAAAAACAGTATAGCAATCGTTGTCTGTTTCCGTATCCAAAATAACGCGCACAGCAAACAAATCGAAAATCTCGTCGAGGTTTTTTCCTCGCGATTTCATTTTGTTAAAAATGCTGTACAAATGTTTAGGACGTCCAGCAATATCAGCACGAAATCCTTCTTGATGTAAGTTGAGTTCGATGGGTTTAATAAATTTTTTAACGTATGTCTCCCGTTCATATCTCTTTGATTTGATAGCGCGTGAAAGTTCGTCGTAATCTTTTGGATGTAAATACTTGAACGATAAATCTTCCAATTCCCATTTGATATTTGCTAATCCAAAACGATGCGCAAGTCCTGCATAAATATCGAGTGTTTCTTTCGCAATTCGATGTTGCTTTTCAGGAGCAAGATATACGAGTGTGCGCATATTATGTAATCGGTCAGCAAACTTGACAATGATTACCCGAATATCATTCGCCATCGAAAGAAACAACTTTCGATAATTCTCCGCCTGCGTTACTACGTGTCCTTCGACGACATCAGTAATTTTGGTAACTCCGTCAACGATATTTGCTATCGTTGAACCGAATTCTTCTTTCAAATCATCATATTCAAAATCGGTTTCCTCCAATACATCATGGAGAAGCGCGCTTGCAACTGTAATATCGTCAAACGGTATTTCTTGCGCTACAATCATTGCAACTTCGTATGGATGATTGAAAAAATTATCGCCGGAAACGCGATTCTGGTTTTTATGCGCTTCTAACGAAAAATAAAACACATTTTCAATCATACGTTCATCCACCGTACGAAGATTTTTTCTGCACGCGAACAATAAGGTGTCAAGTTTTTTTCGAGGAGCAATTCCTTTCATACTATTTCTTTCTTGCGAAATATATTTTTAAGAATGTTGAATTACAAATAAAGAAGTGATGGAAAAGAGATATGAAACTAAAAAAAAATTTCATCACAAGAGGAAGTACCCCCAACGAGATTCGAACTCGTGTTACAAGCTTGAAAAGCTCGTGTCCTAGGCCTCTAGACGATGGGGGCAATATGAGTGATCCCGGCGTGAATCGAACACGCAACCCTCAGCTTAGAAGGCTGATGCTCTATCCGATTGAGCTACGGGACCAATGAGAAATGAGTACAGTATCAAAATTTTGGAGTGCAAATATACACACTTTTCTAAATTTGGGAAACACGTATGAAGTGAAATTTTGAAAATATTTTATGTGTTCTTTTTTCAAAAACACAAAACTCGTTCAAGAATTTTCTCAAACGTTTTTTTTATATGGACTCGAACATTACTTCACGAGTATCATTTTCTTCGTTTCCAAGAATGTTCCGGCGCGTAAGCGATAGAAATATAATCCGCTTGGAAATGTTTCCGCATTCCATTTTACGCTGTGTTCTCCTGCTTCCATTTGTTTATTCACCAATGATGTAATCTCGTTTCCCTTGATGTCGTATATCGTTATGGAAACAAAACTCGTAACTCGCAACTCGTAACTTATAACTGTCGCCGCATTAAACGGATTCGGATAATTTTGCAATAGTTCTATCTTCTGCGGATAATGCGACTCTTCCCGAACATTTGTACTCACGAATTCACCCCGCACGTAATACAGTTTCCCGACATTGTAATTTGGAAAAATTACATGTACAGCGTTTTCAGAAATAGCAACAGCACAATAACTTGTAGAACGTAATCCAATATTATGCACGGGACAAAACGAGAGACCTCCATCGAGACTGACCCGCACGTATGTTTCGGAATACACATCGTTACCGCCCTCCCACGCGGATGCAACAACATTGCCATTCATTGCAACCGCCGGTGTAATTCCATTTTGAATTTCCGTCAGCAGTTGTTCTTCATACCATTGTTCTCCTCCCGAATCAGTTCTTCTTGCAACGACACCACAGCCCAGAGAACTAAAACAATTGCCGAATTTAGTATCGCGCCACGCCACAAAAGCGTTATTTCCTTCCGCCGCGATTGCGGCACCCATAGAAAATGCTCCATCTACGGATGACATAAACTCTTTTTTTGTCCACGAAAATCCTAAATCAGTGCTTCTCCAATATAATATTTCTGGTCTGAGTAACGGCATATTATAAGCATTCATTGCAAGATGCAAAACACCCGTACCTAATGCACAAGCCGGGAAAATTCCTGTTTTAATAGTATCTGTTGAAAACTGCCAGGTATCGCCACCATTTGTTGATGAAGCAATAACAGGAGTTGAAAGTTGGGTGTCCTGATATTGAATTGCAGTTGCGATAGTATCATCTTTTACGCTAAAGGGATGAAAAGTTAGCTCTCTTGGATAAATACGTTTCGGCGAAGTCCAGGTCAATCCTTCGTTACTGCTCTTGATAAAATGAATGTATTCTTTTGCCAGTGTATCATTGATATATTTATGAAATAAGTACAGCCATTGGGAAGTCGCCACAAGTTGATGGCGGGAAGCATGTGTCCCTGGTATATTCCAAAGTTCCTGAATTTCACTCCATTGTTCTCCGTCATTCGTTGAGTGCATAAATGGCATTGTTGTACTGCCTCCATCCCACGTAACATAGACATTATTTTCCTGTGCGGCAACGGAAGGCAATCCAAACTGATTCGCAAGCACAATCGGTTCGTGCCAGATAATGCCGCAACTCGTATCCTGCGCAAAGAGGAACTCGCCTGCTAATGGTGCGTAAAAATGAAGAATGAGGAATGAAATAATAAAGTTTAAAATAGTTCCGTGCTTCATAAAATTCTTTCTATGAAAAAAATGTGAGTAAAAAATTGTTGGGAAAAGATAAAACGAGAGAAAGCCAATCTCGGTAAATTTTTTTTGAGAGAGAGGCGAGAGAGAAGAAAAGAAAAAAGGAGTTCTGCTCTTATGTATTGTGCCGCATCGTATCGTTTTCATAACACGCGTTTCCTTTACACACATAACGATAATGCATCATACTACCTTGTTTTACAAGTGTCGCTGAATAGTTTTCTTTCTTTTGTAATTCACT
>VGWC01000026.1 GCA_016873775.1 Ignavibacteria bacterium
TAACTTGCACCTTGCAATTTACACTTTTCCCATGCTTGGTCGCTCGCTCATCATTTTCAGTTTCATTTCCATCCTCATTTCTGCAACGGCGTATTTTATTTCGTTTCGAAAAAAATCCGACGAACACTTGCAACTTGCTCGAATAAGTTTTCACGGTTCCGCAATTTCCGTTCTTGTCAGTTCGTTTCTGCTGTTGTACTTTATTCTTACGCATCAGTTTCAATATGCATACGTTTGGAATTATAGTTCAACAGATTTACCGTTGCATCTTCTCATATCCACATTTTACGCAGGACAAGAAGGAAGTTTTATGCTTTGGACGTTGTACACAACCATCATCGGCATTGTTCTTCTTGGCTATTCGTCAAGAAAAGGATGGGAAGTTGAAGTAATGCTTGTGTTCAATCTCATCTTAGGATTTTTGTTGCTGATGCTCGTTGTGAAAAATCCGTTCGCATACATTTGGGATGCGTTTCCGGAAGATTTAATTCATACAGGAACACTTCCACAAACGGGAGGAAATTTTGTGTGGCTTGACGAAGTAAAAGGAATATGGGCGCAATATCCAACGGAAGGAAAAGGATTGAATCCGCTGTTGCAAAATTACTGGATGGCGATACATCCGCAAATTTTATTTTTCGGATTTTCTTCGATGTCGGTTCCGTACATTTTTGCGGTTGCAGCATTATTACGAAAAGAATATCAAGCGTGGATTAGCGTTGCGAAACCGTGGACAGTTTTTGGAACCGGAATTTTAGGATTAGGCATAATTCTCGGCGGATATTGGGCGTACGAAACTCTCGGTTGGGGGGGATATTGGGGATGGGATCCGGTAGAAAATTCTTCGCTTGTTCCTTGGCTTGTAGGACTTGCTTCCGTTCATACAATGATGTCGCAACGAAAAATGGGTTCGTTCGTCCGCACGAATTTTGTTCTCAGTATTTTGTGTTTTGTTCTTGTCTTGTATTCAACATTTCTCACGCGAAGCGGAGTTCTTGGCGATACTTCTGTTCATTCGTTTGTTGACCCTGGAATGTGGGCGTACTGGATTTTATTGAGCGTGTTGACTTTATTTGCATTGCTTGGTTTTGGTTTGCTGTTTCTTCGAAATAAAGAAATGCCCAAAATTCCTGTTGAACATTCGTTTCTTTCGCGCGAGTTTGCTATTTTTCTTGGCGCAACGTTGCTATCGTTCACTGCGTTATTTATTTTAGTTGGTACGTCATCGCCAATTATCACGACAATTCTTTCCGGAAAAACATCTGCTATTGATATTTCCTATTATGCAAAAACGTCGCTTCCGTTTGGAATTGGAATTGCATTACTTATGGGATTTGGACAATTACTGTGGTGGAGAAATTCGCAGACATCATCGTTGCTGAAAAGTTTGTTTGCACCGTCGTTCGTTGCTTTGGTTTTTACTGTTGCGATGATAGTTGTTGGAGTGAACGATGCGCTCATTTTGTTGTTCCTTTTCTTTTCTGCGTTTGCGCTTGCTGTGAACATTATTGTTGGTTTTCGTATCATAAAGGGAAATCCAAAATATTCAGGCGGAGCGGTTGCACATATCGGAATGGCACTGATGTTTATCGGATTTGTTGCATCGTCGCGATATGATGATAAACAAACAGTTTCATTGGAGGAAGGAAAAACGCTTTCCGTGCTAAACAATTATCAACTCACATATCTTGGATATCAATTGATGGAGCAAGAACAATATTCGTTTGATATTCGCGTTGAAAAAGATGGAAACACTGAAATTGTTTCACCTGTTATGTACTTCAGTAAATTTACAAACGGATTGATGCGTATTCCCGATATTCTCAATCAAGTAATGCAGGATTTTTACATTGCGCCAGTATCGCTTGAAACACCTGAAAGCAAATCGAAAGAAGAAATTCATTCGTTTAAAAAAGGCGAAATGAAAACCATTGACGGAATGAAAATTACGTTCGTTGATTATGATTTCAGCGACGAAGAAAAAGGGAAAATGGTAACGAAATCGCGCGAGGTGCAAATTGGTGCAGATTTTCTTGTTGAAATGAATGGCATCATAGAACATATCAAACCGCTTTTTCAAATGGTGAACGGCGAAACGAAATTTATTCCCGCAAACCATTCTTCAGGACATCGTTTTACAATTCGCAAAATGATTCCCGATAAAGAGAACAAAGAAAATTCTTCCATTGAAATTTCCATAGCTCATACCGATAGCGAATCGAACACTCCTCAAAAAGATGTACTCATCATTGAAGCAAGCGTGAAACCGTATATCAATTTAGTTTGGCTCGGAACAATAATGATGATGTTTGGATTTTTGATTTCTGTTGTTAGAAGATTGGAAGAGGCGAGAAGTTAGGAACAAAATAATTTTCCCCCGTATTCTTCCTCGTGTTTCAAACAGATTTTCCAATGAAGTTGTATAATCTTACCAAAACTTTAACGAAGAAAAATTCAAGAAAATTGAGTAATGTATTGGTAGTGTTCTGAAAATTGAGTTTATTTTCTTCACTTTTTTTTGAGGCTCACTTTAATTCCACGTCTGTAATTCTTCGATTCGGGATATTTACACGTACGGTTTTTTTTATTTTTTTTGAAATGAAGTTTCTTCACGTATTGATATTTGTATTTGCGTTTGTATCTGTATTCAGCACTCAAAAAAACAGTAGATTTTCAGTTGTGCAAACAACCCAAGAACAAACGCATAGCCTTATTATTGACCCAGTTATTCAAGACCTCGTTAATCAAGTTGATTCTTCCAAAATTGTTTCAACGTTAACACGATTAGAAGCGTTGAAAACACGTTTCGCGGGAAATGCTACCGGCAGAGATTCACTTGCTCGAGCGCGCGATTGGTTAATACAACAAGTTACTTCTTTCGGATATTCGGATATCCAACAACATACATTCACGCAAGCGGGAAACCAACTGCAAAATATTATTGTAACAAAAACAGGCAATGTGTTTCCGGATTCCATTATTATTCTATGTGGGCATTACGATTCGGTCAACGGTCCAGGAATCAATGATAACGGAACGGGAACTGCAATAACGTTAGAAGTCGCACGAATTGTATCAACAAAACAATTTGATTATACCATTCGGTTTATTTTCTTTTCTGCAGAAGAACAAGGACTTGTGGGAAGCAATGCGTATGTGCAGCAAGTTGTCGTTCCGCAACAACATCAATTGAAACTTGTCATTAATATTGATGAAGTAGGTGGCATTCGTGAAAATCCGACAAACATCGTAAAAGTTGAAAAAGATATAGATAACAATCCATCGGGAAATAATGCCGCTTCTGCAATGTTCACCGATTCGCTTGCCGCATTAACACGCACGTATTCTTCATTGCAAACAACAATTACGAACGCATTCGGCAGCGATTATATCCCGTTTGAAAATGCTGGATATGTTATCACGGGTTATTACGAGTTTTTTCAAACGCCGCATTATCATCAGCAATCGGATTCGCTTTCGCATGTTGATATGCATTATGTAAAAGAAATTTGTAAAGGAACGGTTGCAGGCGTTGCTACATTTGCGGGAGTGAAAAAGAAATTTCTCTCGTTATTTCATACACCGCTTCTAACTTCGCAAGATACGGTGAATGATTATTCTTATAACGTGAACGCTCGAAGTTCTTCCTCCGTTACCTCTGCAAAAGTTTATTATTCCATCAACAATTCATCGTATAATTTTTCGAACGTCAACTACGATGGAATGCAAAACGATACGCTTCTTTTCAGCGGAAGTATTCCAAAGCAAAATTACGGAACAACGATTCGATATTATTTTCACTTTGTTGGAGAAGACAGCGTAGTTGCATTGCTCCCTTCAGATACTTCCCATCCGTTTTCGTTTCAGATTCTTCCCGACACCATTTCCCCAAACATTGTTCACACGCCGCTTTCATCTGTTTCATGGTATGATTTTCCGTTGCAAATATTTTCGAATATTTCCGATGAAAACGGAATTCACATCGCATATATAGATTGGACAAAAAACAATGAATCGTTCACGGATACTATGGAAGAAGTTTCGCAAAACAATTGGCGCGGATTTTTGAGTGGGAATATTTCTGCCGGCGACAGTATTTCGTACGTAATTTTTGCACGTGATAATTCACTGCGGCATAATCTTTCCCGCTTTCCACAAAATGGAACAATACCATTTCGTGTGCTTCAATCGTTGCTCCTTCTTCATTTGCAGGAAAGCGACAGCGGAAATTTTTCTCCGAACAACGATTGGCAATTCGGAAATCCAACAACGGGGGATATTCCGCCATCACCGACGGGTTTGAACGTTTGGGGAACAAATCTCGACGGAAATTATTCTAACAATATAACATCGCTATTGGAGACACCGTTTATTTCACTTTCGGAAAAGAGAAACGCCGTGCTTGTGTTCAAACATTATTTTCGTACGGAACCAGGCAACGACGGAGGAAATGTGCAAATATCAGTCAATGGAAATCCGTTTCAATTAATGATTCCACAAGGCGGATATTCATATACCAATGTGAATGCATTGAATGCGCCGGGGTTTTCCGGAAACGCATTTCAATGGAAAGAAGAACGTTTCAATCTAAGTTCGTTTGGAACGGATTCAGTAAAATTTGTATGGAAATTTTCCAGTGATGCGCTCACAAGTTTTCGCGGATGGTATGTTGATGCCGTGCGTCTTGATTATCTTCCCGATTCAACGTATGTTATTGTAAAAAACAATTCTCAATCATTTCCGGAAGAAATTTCTTTGGAACAAAATTTTCCGAATCCGTTTAATCCGACAACGAATTTCAGATTTCACATCTCAGAATCCGGGTTTGTTTCATTGAAAGTTTATGATGTTCTTGGGGAAGAAATTGTAACCGTCGTTCATAAATTCTTACCTGAGGGAACGTATAATATTCTGTGGGATGCAAGCAAAATACCAAGCGGCGTGTATTTCTATCAATTGAAAACGGCACAGGGAGAATGGATGAAAAAATTACTACTGTTGAAATAACCAACGGAGATTCTCAAAACAATTTTAATTCACTTTATTCTTATTTAATCTTACTGAGAAATTCACAATGTATTCTTCATTTCGTTCAAACGTAGTCGTTGCAGCAGTATTATTGTTCGCAACAACGTTATATGCAAGTGTTCCTCAAAAAGGAATTCCTCGTCAACAAGATTTTGGAAAACCGTCAAATGTTTATGCGACACAAAACGCAGAAATAGATGCGCGTACGGGAATTCCACGCGCATTATGGAATATCAACGCTGGTCCGTATTCTGGAACTGCAGTTGAAATTGCACGACAGTTTCTTTCGGAAAATTCCGGAATGTTTCAAATGCAAAGAAACCTTTCAGATTTGATTTCTGTGCGTTTGCAGGAAAATTTCGGAATATCACATGTGAGTTTTTTTCAAAGTGTCCATACTGTTCCGGTATTCAGAAGCGATGTTGTTGTAAGCATCAATCATCAGAATGTTGTAACGTTTGTTTCGAATAATTACAAACCCAATCTTGATGTGGAAACAAATCCGAGTCTTTTCCCAGAAGACGCATATCTCATTGCGAAAGAACATTTACATATTATAGGAAAAATTATTTCGGAGCCAAAAACAGAGTTGATGATTTATGCGGAAGATGAAACGCCAATTCTTTCGTATCGTGTTTCCATTTTTGCAGAAAAACCGTTGGGAGACTGGGAAGTTTTCGTGAATGCAACGAACGGTACAATTGTATCTTCGAGAGATAATGCAATTTATGAAAAATCCCAACATCATTCCGTTCAGAAAAAAGCAACCGGGAGCGGATATATTTGGAATCCAGATCCGTTGACAAGTTCGGGACAATATTACGGAACTCCTGGATATGTTGACCCAAGCGGAAATGATGCAGATACACCGGAATTAAATGCTCAACGAAAACTTGTAACATTACAGGATATAACCTTTACTGGGAGTGTCTATAAACTTGAAGGACCACATTGTAAATTATTGGATTTCGAATCGCCAACAGAAACTTTCCCAATGCCAGCACATCCCGATTCATTTCAATTTTTACGTTCCCAACAAGGATTTGAAGACGTGATGGTATATTTTTGGATAGATTCAAGTCAACGGTATATTCAATCGCTTGGCTTTGATAGTATTCAAAACCTACCAATTGAATGCGACCCCCATGGCTTAAGCGGAGCGGACAATTCTCATTATATTCCGTCAACAAATCGTCTTGCGTGGGGAGAAGGTGGTTCTGATGATGGCGAAGATTTGGATGTCATTTGGCACGAATATGGACACGCGATTCATAACGGTACGCGTCCCGGATGGGGAGGAAATGAAGCAGGACATCTTGGTGAAGGATTCGGAGATTATTGGGCGGGAAGTTACTCACGCGCAATCAACGATACGTTCAACATTAGCAGAGATAAAGTTTTTACGTGGGATGCGGGTTTTACGAGTTCGTTATCGGGAACATTTTGGGCTGGAAGAACTCTCATTGATACACGTCCTTATCCCGCAGGAGGAGTTGGTGGATGGCAAGTACACGATGCGGGACAAATTTGGTCAAGTGTACTTCTTCTTATTTGGAAGGATATTGGTCGAGAAGTTACCGATAAACTTGTTTTGAAAAGTCACTATTATTTATCAACAAGTCCAACAATGCGTCAAAATGCTCAGGCGGTAATTCAGGCTGATAGAGATTTATACGGTGGTGTGCATCTTCAGCAAATTGTCAATCGTTTTGGTTCGCGGAATTTTGTGAATCCCGCAGAATACATTCCACAAGTCAATCATACGAAACTTGTCGATACTGAAGATTTGAATGGACCATATACTATAAAAGCAATTGTACTTCCAGGAGTTTCTCCGCTTGCCCAAAGTTCCCTAAAAGTTTTTTACGGAAGAACAACTTCGTTCACCGATTCCGTGCAACTTCTTCCCACAGGAAATCAAAATGAATATGCTGGCGATATCCCTGGGAATGGAATATCGGCAACATATCGGTATTACATCATTGTCAAAGATTCGAGCGGAGCATCTGCAACGTCGCCGGCAAATGCGCCAATTCAATTTCATCAGTTCTATGTTGGTTTCGATACAATTCGACCATCAATCACGCATTTTCCATTACGAAATCAGGGGATAATTCGATGGCCTGCAAAAGTTAGTGCACAGGTAACAGATAATCTTGGCGTGGATTCCGTTTGGGTAGATTATTTTGTGAACACACCAGCAACTTCTGGTTCGTTCGCGCTTGTTCATCAGCAAGGAAATCAATATGCAGGAGTTTTCGACATTGATACTTCGGACATTGAAGTTGGCGATTCCATTTTTTATAAAGTTCAGGCAAAAGATATTTCTCTAACAGGAAATATTTCCACTTCACCAGCGACGGGATTTCATACATTTGTTCTCATTCAAACAAAGGGAACAGTACTTGTTGTTGATGACGATACTACTTCTTCGCTTTCGAAAAAAGAAACAGAAAAAGGATTCAATTATGTTTTTGAAAATACATCATCAAGTCGTTCTTCCAATCTTTTCAACACTGCTCTTACTGAATCCGGTTACCTTGTTGATATCAAGAAAATCGGGGAAGTCGTCGTAACAACTTTTGATGATTATGATATTGTTGTAACAACAAGCGGCATTAACGTTGACCCAATGCGGCGCGTAGAAGTTCGCCAAGCGTTGATTGCACGCGTTCAACAAGGGAAAAAAGTGTGGATTGAAGGTGGCGAAGTCGGTTACGATTTTCGGTATCAAACGACAGAATTGGATAAACCGTTTCGTCAGCAAGTTCTGCACGATAGTTCGTGGATTGCTGATAACAGTGCAGGAGATGTAACGTTTGTAATTCCCAGTCACCCGATATTTACAACGCCGCATCAAATTTCTGCGCCGATTACTTTTACGGCTCGTTCAACATATGCAGATAAAGATGCGATGAGCGTTCATCCCAATGATGCGGGAACTGTTCGAATAAGTTCGTGGAGTGCGCAACCGAATTACGCAAGTATTGTCGTTTGGAATAACTCCGGAAATCTGAACGCAGGAAAAATCATTTTTACTATGCTCGCAGTTGGTTCGATAACGGATTCCCTTGTTGCAAAAAAACTCATTGAAAACGGTATTGAATTTCTTTTAGCACCAGATACGGAACCGTTTTCTGGATTAAACGAAACATTTGAAGTTGCATCATTTCCTCCTGCAGGATGGCAAAGTGTTGTTGTTACAGGTGATTCCGGATGGCGTATGACAACGATTTCTGCGCGTTCAGGAAATCGCGCTGCGTTTTGCGAACATCAATCGCCGGATACGACAATTTCGATGGGAAGTAAAATGCTTATTACGAAAAAAGTCAATCTTACCGGCGGCTCGAACACGTTAAAATTCTGGGTTCGTCGCGCGTATCCGTTTGCTTACCCTCCCGATACATTATTGGTCAAACTTTCCACAACGGATAGTTTACCTTCAAGTTTTACTACGACGGTGTATAAATGTTATACGGGAGATACGAATTCAGGCAATCCGAATATTTATTCGACAGTCTATAAGCAATTTAAAGTCTCGCTCGGAAATTATTCAGGTTCAGCATTTCTTGCGTTCGACCATCAGGATTATGATGGACAAGCATTGTATTTGGATGATGTGAAACTTGAAGTCGTTGACGATATCAAGGAGTTCGGGAAAATACATCCAGCATCATTCGTGTTGGAACAAAACTATCCGAATCCATTTAATCCTTCAACGTATATTTCATTTTCATTGCCTGAACAAGCAAACGTTGAATTGAAAATATTCAATATTCTTGGGCAAGAAATTACAACACTTGTCAATGAAGTTCTTGAAAGTGGAAATTATCGCGCTGAATGGAACACGACTTCGGCAATTCCGAGTGGAGTATATTTTTATCGAATGGGAGCAACTTCGACACATGGAACTAAGTCGTTTGCACAAATAAAGAAAATGGTCGTACTCAAATAATTTTTTATTCACCGGGAAGCAATTTCGATTGCTCCATTTTTTTCAATAATATTAACATTGAGGAAATTTATGTTCTCATATCATTCGTGGAAAACATTGTTAGTGTTTTCATTATTCGTATTCAATGTGTATTCAGTTCTTGCAGGAAATATAGACCCATTTCTTGCAGAGAAATTAAAATCAACTTCCGCAGTTGAAAAAGTTTCTGTTATCATCTATATGCGTGAGCAAGTAGATTTGAGAGCAATGGAAGAACTACTTCAGCAATCTGTTTCCGCTGGCGAACGGATACCGGTAGATGTTCGTTACAGAACGATTATTACGGCATTGCAGGAAGTCGCTGAACGGACGCAACCAAATTTTGTACAGAAATTACGCACGCACGAAACAAACGGCGTTCTTTCCGATATTCAACAATTTTGGATTCGCAATTTAGTAGTCGTCAGCGCCATTCAACAAACAATAGAAGAAATTGCGCAATTACCGGAAGTCGAAACAGTGTATCTCGATGGTATTCTGCAACGCGACCTTCCGCTCAATTCTGCTCCCGCAGACGCTCTAGTCAGCGGAAGTGAACCAGGACTTCGAGCAATTAATGCGCACAAGTTGTGGGAAATCGGAATTACCGGATTAGGAAGAATTGTCATGAATATTGATACGGGCGTCGAAGGAAACAATCTTGCGTATAAAACACGATGGCGAGGCGCACTTCCCGGAATTTTACCAACGTGGGCGTGGTTTGACCCTGCTAATCATACTATTTTCCCAACAGACGGCGACGGTTCTTCACAACATGGAACACACACGATGGGAATTATGTGCGGACGTTACGATTCAGTAAATGACACGCTTGGCGTAGCTCCCGACGCAAATTGGATTGCTTCAAATTCGCTAATTGGAGGAAGCCCGCATACATCGCGTTCCATTGCATCATTTCAATGGGCTGCAAACCCCGATAGCAACATCAACACGATGGATGACGTTCCGGATGCAATTAATAATTCATGGTATGACCCAAATGTTTCTTCCACCGAATGTAGCGGAGCATCGGGATATTATGATGTGATTGATGCAATTGAAGCATTGGGAACAGCAGTCGTTTTTTCAGCAGGAAATAATGGTCCCGGTGCATCAACAATTACACCGCCTAAGAATCGTCTCACAACGTCAGTCAATATATTCAGTGTTGGCGCGTTAGACGCTAATACTGCCGGTTACCCGATTGCAAGTTTTTCAAGTCGTGGACCTTCCGTATGTACAGGACCCGATTCCTTACGAATAAAACCGGAAGTTTCTGCGCCAGGAGTAAATGTGCGTTCATCTTCGGGAACAAACGGTTATCGTTTTTTGGATGGAACATCAATGGCAGCGCCACACGTTTGCGGAGCAATTGCGCTTCTTCGACAAGCGGCGCCGTTTTTGACGGGGACGGAATTGAAGTATTATTTATACAATAACGCCGTTGATTTGGGAACACCGGGTGAAGACAATACGTTTGGAAGAGGAATGATTGATGTGTGGAAAACATATCTCGCATTGCCTTTAAACATTGGAAAAGTAGAAGGAGAAATTATGAGCAATGGAAATCCGCTCAACGGAGTAAAAGTAGATTTTGTTGAAGATATTTTACAAATTTCTTCTTCCACAAATGCTGAAGGTAAATATCTTGTTGCCGCAAGGATTGATACGCCACTTACTTCCGCAACATACACCCTTCGCGCAGAAAAATTCGGATTTCTTACGTTCACAGATACCGTAACAATTTTACTTGATGATACGGTTACAAAAAATATTGTAATGTCTCCTGCTCCTGGCGGGACGTTGCAAGTTCACACGTACGACAATGATAACAATTCGATTCGAGCAAACGTGAAAGTAATTTTTTCCGGTCAAACAGTTATTAATGATATTACAGATTCAATAAGCGGTTTATATTCAACTCCGCTACCGACAGGAACGTATACAGTAATAATAGATGCTCCTTCCCCGTTTGCAACGTATTCCAATGTCAATGTTGTAGTGAACGAAAATCAAACAACACAACTGAATACCTTACTGCGATATGTTGTAGAATTTACTCCAATTGCCATTCGTGATACACTTGCCATCGGACAGATTCATTCGAAGCAGTTGCAACTGACGAACACGACAAACGACACAGTTCAATTTCGCATCAGTGATGATAACGCGCTACAACGTTCTCAGAAAAAAAATATTTCACAAAATTCCAGTGTATATTCTCCTATTGAATTTCCCAAAGGAACAGAAGATACGCGTCCCGGTTACGCATCTCCCGAAGGTCGTGGCGGTCCCGATGCATTTGGTTATCAGTGGATTGATTCCGATGAACCCGATGGTCCGGAATTTCAATGGATTGATATTTCTGCAACAGGAACTATGTTGGATTCCAACAGCACTTGGATTCCGACGGGAACATTTTCCGGGCAAGATGAAGGATATGTTCAGATTCCTCTTTCGTTTCCTTTTGGATTCTACGGAAGTACGTTCAACACAGCATACCTTTCATCGAACGGAATTGTGATGTTTAAAATTCCTACCTCCAATACATATTCCAACGCACAAATACCTACGGCAGGCGGCTCAATAGATAATCTTGTTGCCGGCTTTTGGGATGATTTGGAAATTGTTGGAACAAGTAAGATTTACTACGGAACGCACAGTGGGAATTTTGTTATTCAATGGATGAATATTCAGCGATACAATGGAAATCTTGCGGAGTATTCGTACGAATATATTTTAAAACCCAGCGGCGAAATCGTTGTTCAGTATTTAGCAATGGGTATCAGCGGAGGAACGCTTACCAGTTCTACCGTTGGTATCGAAAACCAAACGGGAACCGTCGGTTTGCAAGTTGCGTACAATGCAACGTATCTTCATAATGAACTTGCAATTCGGTTTTTTACTCCCGATGCGATTTGGATATCGGAAGTGCCGATAACAGGAACATTGCTTCCTCACGCCGATCAAAATGTTTCTGTAACGTTTAACGCAAGCGGGCTTTCCGTTGATACAACTTACAGGGCAAATTTATTTTTAGAGGCAACTCATCCCGACGTAATCGGTTCAACGAAAATTCCTGCGAGTCTACGCATTGCGTTTGCAGATTCGGCATTATTGTTGGTGAACAAAAGTTCGTTCGATTTTGGCGCTGTTCCTCTCTTTGAAACAAGAAAAGAAACATTGAAAGTAACCAATGGAGGAATGACGACGTTAATCGTATCTTCGCTGACGACAACCAATTCCGATTATACAGTTCAACCTTCGAACGGTACAATAACAACAGGAAATTCCATCAATGTTGTTGTTTCTTATCATCCAACACTTTCAGGAATTGACACGGGAAGAATTATTATTCAAAGCAATTCACAATTTACGCCCCGACTTGATGTTTTGCTCAACGGTTCTTCGTATGGTGTTGCAAGAATTGTTCTGCACCCGAATACGTTTTCTTTTGTATCGCAAGCGACGAATGATACGTTGCGAAAAAAGATGTATATTCTTAACACCGGTTCCGATACGCTTCGATATTTCCTTGAAGAAAAAATCGCAAACGGAGCAACACATACGAAGAAAGGAAAAGGAGGTCCCGATGCCTTCGGATATGTATGGCGTGATAGCGATGAACCCGGTGGCCCCGATTTCTTATGGTATGATATTCGCTCGTTAGGAACGGCAGTATCGGTTGCAAACAATGGTATCGCCGGTCCTTTTCCCCTTGGTTTCGATTTCAAATTTTATGGAACGAATTACAACGAAGTTCGCATTACCGGAAACGGTTTTCTTGGTTTCGGAACAACATCAATCGGATTTTCCAACACCTCAATTCCTTCTTCGGGCACGCCCAATAATGCATTGTTTGGTTTCTGGGAAGATTTGAATCCGGAAACAGCAGGCGGAGAAGTGCATTATTTTGCGGATGCTGTCAATCATTTGTTCATCGTGCAATTTACGAATGTTGCGCGTGCAAATGACGCCGGTAGCCGCGTAACATTTCAAATGATTTTGAATGCAAACGGCGATGTGAAATTTCAATATCAATCAATGACTGGAGTTTTAAATTCTGCTACGATAGGAATTGAAAATGTAACGGGAGGCGTTGGTTTATTAGTTGCGTTCAATCAGAACTATGTTCACGATAACCTTGCAATTCTTTTTACCACTGACCAAATTCCCTGGCTCTCGCAAAGCAGAATGGAAGGAACGATTCTTCCCGGCGATAGTCAAGCAGTTGATATTCGTGTACATCCTGCGCGAATGATGCCGGGAAATTTTTCTGCACGTGTAAAAGTACAAGGCAATTCCCCCGATACACTCTTGGCGCAAGTGAATCTTGAAGTATTAGTTGGTGTGAACGAAATTCTTTCCATCATTCCGAAGCGATTTCAATTGTTCCAAAATCATCCGAATCCGTTTAATCCCACAACGATAATTTCTTTCGGATTGCCGGAACAAGCAAATATATCACTGCAAGTTTTCAATGTTTTAGGACAAGAAGTTGTAACACTTGCAGACGGAATTTTTGAAGCAGGAACCTATAACGTTGAGTGGAATGCCAGTACCGCTCTTTCAAGCGGAATATATTTCTATAGGTTGAAAGTAACGCAAAGCGGCAATGTGCGCTTCGCAGATTCGAAGAAACTGTTGCTGTTGAAATAAGACGTTCACCATATTTCAACATTTCAGTCGAAATAATAAAACCCGTTTGAGAAATTTCTTGAACGGGTTTTTTGTTTCTATTTATTCTTATCGAAAATTGTTTGGTCGTATTTCACAAGTTTCATTCCATCACCTAAGCAACGTTACCCCGAATATAGTTCGTGATAATAGTTTTTTCAAGGAAATTCTAACGATACTGAAACACCTTCCCGTCGAATGCGAGAGTTCGGCATAATGATTATTACACTATTTTTTTGGTTACCAATACAACTGAAACATTATACTTTTTTGTTCGTTGTATTTATGTTTTTGTATAAGAAGTCTTTGCAAAACGCTAAGGAAAATTATCATTCCGAACAGATTCCGCTTCGCTCACTGTAAACTCCGTAAGGAATCAAAGGTAAAGTATGAGGAATAGCAGATAAACGCAAATGGAGTTTTTCGAGGAGCCGTACTATTATTTTTTCTTACACCAAAACACATACATTCCTTTGAACGTATCGGGAAATTGTTCTTCAAATTTTTCCCAGTTCGTGAGTTTGGAAAACGCATCTTCTTGCGGAAACATTGTTGCAAAATCGTTTGCTGTTGTTGCGCTTGTTTCAAAAAAAAGAAATTGCAGACCCGCACCATCAAGAAGCGAAATCAAGGAGGGAATGGTGTATGTATGTTCTTGCACGTGCATCAAGAGATCGCGGCACATACTGAGAGAATAAAAATCCCACGCCGTTGTTACTTTTTGCAACGGTGCATTGGTCGGAAGTTGTATTATAAATTGGCGTAGTTTGCGCAAATCGTGAATCGTTGCTTGTAATCCGTGTGCAGTCATCAATTCTTTTGCTATGGAAAGATGTTGCCGCGCTTGTTGACTGTACAATCCGAGTTTGATAATTCCGTTGTGTTCAAGAATATTGGTGAGCGCGCGTAAACCTTCTTGCGGTTGGTGTAGATGATGGAGTACGCCAACACTTTCGATGTAAGGGAATTTTTTGTTGAGTACGTGCAATTCAAGAATATCCGCTTGTTGAAATGCAATGTTCTGCACGTGAAAATGTTCTGCCATTCGTTTTGCGTAACTCAAACTTGCTTTGCTTAAATCGAGCGCAATCAGCGAACTGTTGTTGATTTTATACGCTAAATGAATAGGATGGCGTCCTGTTCCGCAACCTGCAATGAGAATGGAAACGGGATGGGAAAACTGAGGCAACGTTCCGAAGGGAATTCGTCTTCGTAAGTACATTTCAAAATTTTCCCGCGCACTCAATACGATACTGTTCCATCGGGGATAGGGGTTTTCTTCGTATTGTTCGCGCACACGGAGAGAAATTTCGTTTTCAATTTTTGTAAGCGATGGAATGGTTGCTGCAAGTTCCTGCTCCTGGTGAAAGTTAATAATTTGTTCTTGGATAATACGTTGCACGAATGCATTCCATTGCGATAGTTCTACATTGCATATTCGTTTTCGGTGCTGTAATGTCGAAAGTTGCGCATACAACGAATAAACAACAAGTGTTTGTTCAAGTGCAAGCGGATTTGAAGTTTCATTCGATAGTTGCGATTCAATGGATAGTTTCATTGTTTGAATGCGCTGTTCTTCGTCATCCGTTACAAAGAAAACATATTCGTTGAGAAAACAATGACACGCAAGTTGAGCGGCAAACAACAATGGAAAGGAAGTCTTTTCATCGTGTGCATTACTCGTATTATAGGAAAACAATATTCTTGACCGCAACGTTGTTAGAATATTTTCCAGTTCGATATCGCAATACACCATTCGTGGAAGCGTAGCAAGCACCAGCGCATCATTGAGGAAATGTTGTACATCCGGTTCTGACATCAATGAATAGAATTTGTTTTTTTCATTTGCGTCGAATGAACTAAGCACTGTATTCAAACGAGGAAATGCGTATTGTGTTTTTAATATCTGAACCACGTGACGTGTGAGAACTTGTAAATCAATCGTGTCAATACTGCACATTTCGATGAATATGTTTCGCAAACCATCGGGAATAGTTTCGAACTTTACTTCTTTCAGAATTTCTGCAAGCGATACAAGTAATGGTTGCCGCTGACGAACGAGGTTTATCCCTTCAATCAGCACACGCATTGCATCGGGGAGTCGGTTAATTTTTTTGTAACAAAATGCAAGATGTTTTCGTGCCTGAACGTTGTATGGATTTGATTGCAGCGCGCGCTCGTAACATTTTTTTGCAAGCCCGGTTTTCCCGATAGTTGTGTACACATCACCCAAGAAAAGTTGCGCATCGATGAATTGCGGTTGTGCTGATATTGCGCGAAGTAGAGATGTTTCCGACTGTGAAATTATTCCAGATAAAAAATATATCATTCCCTGAACATAATGCGCCTCTGCAAGATTCTTGTTGAACGAAAATGCTTTCTCGCAAAAGTGTTTTGCTTCTTCCAGCTTTTGTTGTGCGAAAAGAGCAGTTGCATAACCCGCATACGCTTTTGCATCATCTTGTTTCAAACGGATAGCAACGCTGTACGTAAGAAGTGATTCATTCACTTTTTCCATTTGCAGAAATGCGTATCCTAAATCGCAAAAGTAGTTTGCTTGTTTTGAAACGGCGCACGCTTGCGATAAATATTTTATAGCGGCTTCGGTATTTCCGGTAAAGAGAGCGATGGTTCCAACGAGATGAAGAAGTTCAGCGTTTGTTGGTTCTTGCGTAAGAAGTTCTTGACACATACGTTGCGCTTCGGGAATATTTTTTTTCCTGAACAACTCTTGTGCACGTTTGAGTGAAGAATTAAGAGGGGAATGCGATTTCAATACAATTCAGAAAGGAATGATTGATTGTCGTTAACTTTTGATTGCAAACGGAGATTGCGCTTCAATTGCAATGCGATGTTTTTGTGCCTTACGCGCAAGCCATGCATGTTTAAGCGATAGGTACGAAGTGAATCCGAATCCCGAGAAGAACAATAATTGAAACGGCAATGCAGCGATTTCTACAAAGTAGAGTGACATAAAAATTCCGAGAATAAAATAAACAGCAAGCAGCGATTCGAATATGACACTCAATGAGACATGCAGTGGCACGTATTTTTTGTTGAGCCATTCAAACTCTACATTCTGGTTTTTAAGTCTATCGGAAGAAGTGTTGGAAAGATTGTATTTTGGTGTGCGCACAAACTCCGATTTCTTTTTGAATAATCCTTCAATCACTGCACGCGTATTGTTCACGGCAAAGCCCATACTTCCTGACATAAACAGTGGAAAGAGAAGCAAACGTTTTCTCCAATCTGTGTACAATTCTTTTTGTGCAAGCATATAAAAAAGAAACGAACCGATAAACGCAAGCACGAAGATGGACATAATTTGAAAGTATGTTTCAAACCCGCCTTGATGTTTGATAAACACAATTGGAACATTGAATAATCCGGCGAGAAATATAAACGGAAAAACAATGTTGTTCGTTAAATGAAACGTCGAGTGAACTTTGATGTGGAATGGAATATCCGATTTCCAAACTTTCCATAACATTTTTCTTGCAACTTCCACTGCGCCTTTGGTCCAGCGAAATTGTTGCGCTTTGAGAGCGTTAATTTCCGAAGGTAGTTCCGCCGGCGAGGTTACGTACGGCAAGAATTTAAATTTCCATCCGCGAAGTTGCGCGCGATAACTCAAATCCAAATCTTCCGTGATGGTATCTGCTTCCCAATTTCCAGCATCGAGAATGCAGGATTTTCTCCACACGCCGCCGGTTCCGTTGAAGTTGATAAAATATCCCGCTTTGTTGCGCACGTTTTGTTCCATTATAAAATGTCCATCAAGCGCAAGCGATTGTATTTTTGTAATCAGTGAATTATCGCCGTTCAAATGTTCCCAGCGTGTTTGCACCATTCCGATTTTTTCATTTTCAAAGTACGGAATCGTTTGTTCAAGAAAATCTGAGTATGGAACAAAATCCGCATCGAAGATTGCAATGTATTCACCGCGAGCAGTTTCCATTCCAAATTTCAACGCGCCGGCTTTAAATCCTTCACGCGAACCACGACGAATATGTTTTATATCGAATCCCAATCGCTGATATTTTGATACAGATTCAGATACGACAAGCGTAGTTTCATCGGTGGAATCATCGAGTACTTGAATTTCTAATTTCTCTTTCGGATAGGAAATGTTGCAACACGCTTCAATCACGCGCTGTGAAACGTAGAGTTCGTTATACAACGGAAGTTGAATTGTTACAACGGGAAAATTTGTTTCATCGCCGAATTGCGTTTTCAAATCGTTTAATTCCGGCTCTTCGTCGTAGCGATGTTTCAAATGATGATACACCATCGTGAACGCACTGATGCCGAAACCGAACAAAACGCACAGCGAAATAAAATATCCCGCAAGAATTATGTTTTCTAATGTTGCTATTTCCATTAACTTATTTTAGAATTGAGAAGTAAGATTTTAGATTGAATTTATTTTTTAACTTTTAACTTTACACTCTTAACTGATTTCTACCAACCCGAAACAGTTTCGAGCAAAATATTTTCCGTAATTTTTTCCATTGCTTCTTTCAGTGCATTTGTGCGCTCGGCAATTCCACTTCCCGTTTCGTAGTTCCCCCAATCGGAAAAACTTTTTTCCCACATTTTTTTCTTTTTTACTTTATCATAAAACGATGCAGAAATTGTTATTGTTACTTTTCGTTTGGAAACCGTTTCGCCGGGATTTACAACAGCCGGTTCATCTTTCACTGCCGTTATATTTCCCTGCAATTCAGCATCCGACGTTGCTTTCTCTCCGACTTGCAAACTGTTATCGCTTAGAATTTTTTCGATGAGTTTATTCGTGAACTTCTCTCGCAAATTCGGTTCGCCAAATCCGCTTTCATCGTTAAATAATGGAATCGCAACCGTTTTCAAATGCGGTGGAACTGAACTTCCGGTGAATGAATACGAACAACTTTCAAATAGTGAAACACCGATAACCAATAACAGATAACCAATAACTGTTATTAGTAATTTGTTATTTGTCATTCGTAGTTTATTAACTTGAAACTCGAAACTCCTAACTCGCAACTGTTTCATTCCACTCCCAACTCTCGCAACTTCCGATACAACGTTCTCTCACTCACTCCCAATGCATCCGCCATTTTATTTTTTCTGCCTTTATATTTTTCATATGCAGAAAGAATCATTCGCTTTTCCATTTCTTCAAGGGAAATATTTTCATCATTATTTCCGCTTTGCACCGGATACACAGGCGCGAGCAATTTTCCATCATCGCTCACAATTTTTGTCGGAACGCCGAGCCGCTCTTCAAGAAATGTTTTCAAATCAATAATTCCCGCCTTCAAATCGAGCAACGCACGATAGAGTAATTCACGTTCCGCTTGCTCGACAGTTTTCGCAGTGTAAACAGGAAGATTTCTTTCTCGTCCATTGCGAAAAACAACATCGTGAACATATTTTCGTGCATCTTCGGCTTCAATGCGTTTTCCTTTTTCCACAACGAGCATACTTTGCACTACGTTTTTCAATTCACGGATATTTCCATTCCAGTTTGCGCTTTTGAAAATCTCAATCGCATCTTCTGAAAATCCTTCAAACGAAATTTTATTCTGTTCGGAAAATTCCTTCGCAAAAAAATTCATTAACAACTGAATGTCATCTCTGCGTTGCCGAAGCGATGGAATGCGAATATTCACCGAGCGCAAACGATAAAATAAATCTGCGCGAAAATGTTTTTGCTCAACTTCCCATTCCAAATCTTTATTCGTTGCCGCAATCACGCGCACGTTTGTCTTTCGCGGAACGGCAGAACCAACGCGCGTGAACTCTCCCGATTCCAACACGCGCAAAAATTTTACTTGTGTTGCAAGCGGCATTTCTCCAATCTCATCGAGGAAAATTGTACCGCCGTCGGCTTGTTCAAAATATCCTTTGCGTGTTTCACTGGCTCCGGTAAATGCGCCTTTTTCGTGACCGAATAATTCGCTCTCGATTATTCCTTCGGGAATTGCGCCGGCATTAACAGAAACAAGCGTTTTATTTTTTCGCAGACTCGAATTGTGAAGTGCTTTCGCAACAACTTCTTTTCCCGTTCCGCTTTCACCAGTAATTAACACAGCAAGCTCTGTCGGCGCAACTTGCTGAATCACATCAACAAGTTCTTGTATCTCCGTTGATTCGCCGATAATGCCGTGTTGTTGTTGAAATTCTTCTCTTTGCATTTCTATTTTGTAGTTATCCAACACTTTTTATAGAACACTGATGACGCTGATTTAACTGATTCTCACTGATTTTTTTTATCCGCCATAATCCGTTACATCTGTGTAATCTGTGTTCTATTTTTTTTTAATAACTATGATTCACTCACCACCGAACCAAACAACGTGGCCGAATTCGCTCGCTCGATTTTTACATTCACATAATCTCCCGCTTTCAAATTTGCTTTCGGAAAAATTACCGTTTTGTTTCCATCCGTTCGTCCGGAAAATTCTTCGGAAGATTTTTTGCTTTCGCCTTCAACGAGAATTGTTTCCGTTGTTCCGATAAGTTGTTGATTTTTCTGCAACGAAATTTCTTTTTGCATTGCAATAATTTCATTCAAACGGCGAGTTTTTGTTTCATAAGGAACGTCATCTTCCCAATTATATGCTTTCGTATTTTCGCGCGGAGAATAATTGAACATAAACGCGCCGTCGTAACCGATTTCTTTCATCATCGCAATCGTTTGCAAATGGTCTTCTTCCGTTTCTGTAGGAAAGCCAACAATAATATCGGTTGATAAACTTGTGTGTGGAATCTGTTTGCGAATTTTTTCCACGAGTTTGAAATAATGGTTGCTATCGTACGTGCGATTCATCATTTCCAAAATTCTATCTGAACCGCTTTGAACCGGTAAATGAATAAACTTGCAAATATTTTCGTTCTCGGCAATTGTTCGAATCAATTTATCGCTCATATCTTGCGGATGAGAAGTGGTAAATCGAACGCGAACAGTATTATCTACATTTGCAACTTCAGAAAGTAAATCGGCAAAATCTTTTTCTGTTTCCAAATCGAGAAATGAATTTACGTTTTGTCCGAGCAAATAAACTTCCTTGAAACCACGTTCAGAAAGTTCTCGCACTTCATTCACAACGCTTGCAACGGTTCTGCTTCGCTCACGTCCGCGCGTAAACGGAACAACGCAAAATGTGCAAAACTTATCGCAACCGCGCATCACGGAAATCCACGCAGAAATTCCATCAGCGCGAAACGGAATAATGTCGTCGTAATTTTCCACGCGCGAAAGTCGAACAGCAATTCCTTTTTCACCTTCAAACGCTTCTTCGACAAGTTGCGGAAGTTTTCTGTATTCATCGGGACCAACGACAATATCCACAACGGAATTGATTGTCTGCACATTTTCATCGAGCATTTTGGAGCGCAAACGTTCCGCCATACAACCGAGAACGCCAATCACGACCTTCGGATTTTGCTTTTTGTAATGTTTAAAATCGCCCAATCGCCCAATGATTCTTTGCTCAGCATTATCACGAACGGAACACGTGTTCACCAAAATAACGTCGGCGTTTTCCATTGTTTGCGTCATTGCAAATCCGTTGTTGTTCATCACGGATTGCACGACTTCGGAATCGGCAACATTCATTTGGCAACCATACGTTTCGACGTAGAGAAGTTTTTGCTTTTGAAGAGAGTTCACGGGTTGTAAAATTTGGGTGAAAAGATACTTAAAAGGACAAAGTCAAAAAAACGAGGAAATGCTGGTAAATTCTTTTTAATTGCAAAAGAAAAAGGCGATTCGTATTGTTACAAACCGCCTTGATTTTTTTCTCTCGCAAAGCCGCAGAGATGCAAAGAGAATTATTTTGCGACTTTGCGACTTTGCGTGGAATAAATTCCTACATCACCGCATCAGCAAACTTTGCCAACTCAACCGCAGACGATTGTTCCACTTCTGCATGCAAACTATTTCCGTGCGAATCCATAGTAACAATCGCGGGAAAATCTTTGACGCGCAAATGCCACATCGCTTCGGGAATTCCAAACTCCATTAAATCAACGCCTTCCACTTCTTCAATGCAGCGAGCATAATATTGTGCTGCGCCGCCAATCGCATTCAAATACACTGCGCCGCTTTCTTTCAATGCTGCCAATGTTTTCGCGCCCATTCCGCCTTTCCCCACAACTGCGCGCACACCAAACTTTTTGATAATCGCTCCTTGATATGGCTCTTCGCGGCTGCTTGTTGTCGGACCAGCGGCGGTGATTTTCCATTTTCCGTTTTCCTGCAACGCAACGGGACCGCAGTGATAAATTATTTGTCCGTTCAAATCTACAGGCGAT
Source organism: Ignavibacteria bacterium (assembly GCA_016873775.1). Taxonomy (NCBI): domain Bacteria; kingdom Pseudomonadati; phylum Ignavibacteriota; class Ignavibacteria; species Ignavibacteria bacterium. Next base: position 21,980 of record VGWC01000026.1, read on the forward strand.
TGATTGTTCATCAAGTATGCGTGTATTTGGTCGCGCCCCGTAAACATCTTTCCGGAAATCAAAACTGTATCGCCGACTTTGAGTTTACGAATTTGTTCTTCGGTAATCGGCGTCGTCAATTTTATTTCTCTTCCCGTCAATGAAAGTTCTTCCTTCATCATTTTCTGAATCGGTTTTTCTTTGTAGAGCCAACGCTTAATTGCAAATGTTTTCGCATCGAGAATTACTCCTTGCCGACGAAACGCCCAACAATCATACGCAACCGAGACAAAAAAACTCGCTGGCAAACGATTTTGAACGCCGACTTTGCAACCGATGAGCGTTGTGTTTCCGCCAAATCCCATTGTGCCGATGCCGAGTTTGTCCACGTTCTGCATTACGTATTCTTCGAGTTGCCGCAATTCCGGATTTGGATTTACATCATCAAGCGTGCGGAACAATTGCAACTTCGCATGTTCGTATCCCGTTGTTCTGTCGCCGCCAATCGAAACGCCAATCGCGCCAATCGCACAACCGTGTCCTTGCGCTTGCCATACAGCGTGCATAATACATTTGCGAACGCCATCGAGATTTCGTCCCGCTTTTCCAAGATTGGGAAGTTCCATCGGAAGTGAGTATTGAATATTTTTATTTTCACAACCGCCGCCTTTGAGCAACAACTTCACTTCGATTTCATCGGTGTTTTCCCACTGTTCGAAATGAATCACCGGCGTTCCTGGACCTAAATTATTGCCGCTGTTTTTTCCCGTGAGCGAATCCACAGAATTGTTGCGCAACTTTCCGAGTCTCGTCGCTTCGGCAACTGCTTCGAGAATTTGTTTTCGCAATTCGATTTGATTTGTTCCGACGGGTGTGTGAATATAAAACGTCGGCATTCCCGTGTCCTGACAAATTGCGCCTTCGACTTCACACGCGAAATCAACATTGGTCGCAATCATATCGAGCGCGAGCGATGAGCGTGTTCCCGGAGTTTCGGTTTGCTTTGCTTTTGCAATTGCTTCGCGGACATCAGGTGGAAGATTGGTGGAAGTATCAATAACGAGTGTGAGAATACTATCTTTGAACTGTGGCATAACGCGAAATGTTTAGTTAAAAATTTTCGTTGTAAATATAAGTAAAGATGGAAGGAAAAATTATCGAGTGTCGGGAAATGAAAAAGCGATTTCGTTTTATTGAAATCGCTTTTATTCAACTGTCATCCCCGCGAAAGCGAGAATCTAAAATTAAACAATGGATTCCCTATTACGAGGGAATGACAAATGCTACTATTTTACAAGCAACAATTTTCTCGTTTGCGAAAATGTTGATGTAGAAAGTTTGTAAAAATACACGCCGCTTGACAAACCACTCGCATCCCATTCAACTTCGTGCATTCCTTCTTCTATTTCTTCATTATTCAAAAGCGTTGCTACTTCTTGACCGAGAACGTTGTAGATTTTCAACGTTGTTTGTAAGGGCAATTCATGAATTGCCCCTACGGGAATTTCAAATCGAATCGTTGTTGTCGGATTAAACGGATTCGGATAGTTTTGACTTAATGAAAATTCTTTAGGAATATTTACTTCCCCCGCGGAGATGGTGGAGGTGGTATTATTATTCTTCAATACAGAAACTGTATTTGAACCGTGATTTGCAACGACCATATCGCCATCACCATCCCCATCTATATCGCTCACAGAAAGTGAATATGGACTATCTCCTGTTGGGTAATCAACCTTCGCCATAAATGTTCCATTTCCATTATTCTTCAACACAGATACAGTATTTGAAACTCTATTTGTAACGACAATATCGCCATCACCATCGCCTTCTATATCGTTCACAGAAACGAAAGATGGCCCAATCCCTGATGCATAATCAACTTTCGCAGCATACGTGCCATCCCCATTATTCTTGAACACAGAAACTATATTTGAATTATTTGAACTTGCATTTGCAACCATATCGCCATCCCCATCGCCATCGATATCGCTCACATACACTGAATTTGGATAATTTCCCGTTGCATAATCAACTTTCTCTGCATACGTTCCATTCCCATTATTCTTCAACACAGAAACTGTATTTGAATTGAAATTTGCAACTACAATATCGCCATCACCATCGCCATCGATATCGCTCACAGAAATTGAGCGCGGATAAATTCCTACTGTATAATCAACCTTCTCCTCAAATGTCCCATTTCCATTATTCTTTAAAACAGATACTGTATTTGAATTCCAATTTGCAACGACAATATCGTCATCACCATCGCCTTCTATATCGTTCACAGAAACGAAAGATGGCCCAATCCCTGATGCATAATCAACTTTCTCCTCAAACGTTCCATTCCCATTATTCTTTAACACAGAAACTGTATTTGAAAACCTATTTGCAACGACAATATCGCCATCACCATCGCCATCGATATCGCCCACAGAAACTGATATCGGGAAACTACCTGTTGCATAATCAACTTTCTCCGCATACGTTCCATTCCCATTATTCTTCAACACAGAAACTGTATGTGAACCATTATTTGCAACAACAATATCGCCATCACCATCGCCATCTATATCGTTCACAAAAACTGAATACGGATCAGTTCCTGTTGTATAATCAACCTTTGTCAAAAATGTACCAACAGAAGTATTCACAACAATTGAAAATTGCCACAGCAACGGTGCAATAGCAACATCGTTTGCATTTTTTATTGTGTTGGTTACATTTACCGTAATAATGTCGCCTTTTTTAAAAGGAGCATTGGGAGTAAATGTAACGACTGTATTGCCGTTAGTAAATGCAAACGTCCCGCGATACCTTCCGCTTGTCTGTCCGTTCACCAAAAACGAGGAAGTGTCGTTAAATGTTGTGGGATTCATCGCTTGCGCAAACGTAACCTGTATCGTAGCGTTTGGTTGCACGTTCCACGCATTTTGCGCAGGAGAAACGCTAATCACCTGTGCAAATACACATGGAGTATGCAATAGCGTAAAGAAAAATAAAAGCGCAGTAAATAGTAAGTGTCTGTTATAGAGTTTCATAAAGTTTGCTTTCAGTAATTGTGTAAGACAAGTTGGAAACTTGTTCTACGTTGGTAATTAAAAAAACTTGTTGTAAATATCAAGCGTAAGTGTGGATACTATTATTGTTTACTGTTTGCAATTTTCGGGCGATAACATAGGGAAAATTTAGAAGGGAAACAATTTGAACGTGTTTCGTATTAGCGTATCATCAGCGAGAAAAATTTCGTGCAGATTGTACGCTCTCCGAGTCGAGTCTGCGACAGATGTTTTCGCTGATGATACTCAGAGAAAACTTGTTTAAAATAAAAAAGTACGGACCCTAAATTACGTTCTCTTTGCGGCAAAAATATACAGAACCCGAAATAGAAATTCTACGTCAGATTCTGCAAATCATTTAATCTATAATCTTTTGAATTAGTCACAATTCAAAAGTATATTTTACATCATTTTTTTATGATTCCATTTCAACTTCTCACGTCTATTCGCGCAAAAGCGAAACAATTGAAACGCACAATTGTGTTTCCTGATGCAACAGATATTCGCACACTCAAAGCAGTTCGAATTATTTCCGATGAAACAATTGCAAATCCGATTCTAATTGGGAATGAAATTGAAATTCGGAAAAAAGCAGAAACGGAAAATGTTTCGTTGAACGGAATACGCATCATCGAGCCGAACAAATCAGAAAAACATTCCGACTTCTCGCATATTTATTTCAATGTGCGAAAATCGAAAGGAATACAATTCACCGAAGCGCAAACGCAAATGGAACATTCGTTATTCTTCGGAGCGATGCTCGTTCGCGAAGGATTTGCCGATGGAAGTGTTGCCGGTTCGCTTTCCACAACGGGAGATGTGTTGCGCGCGGCAATTCAAATTATCGGCGTTGCAGAAGGAGTTTCTATTGTGTCGAGTTTTTTCCTAATGGTTTTTCCTCATCAGGTTTTTTCATTTGCCGATTGCGCAGTTGTTCCGGAACCAACTGCTGAGCAACTTGCGGATATAGCAATAACGACTTCGCAAAATCATTTTAAACTTACCGGTGAAGAACCGCGTGTTGCAATGCTTTCTTTCTCGACAAAAGGAAGTGCATCGCATCCGCTCATAGAAAAAGTTCAAGAAGCAACGCGCATTGCAAAACAAAAAGCACCACAATTGCAACTCGATGGAGAATTGCAACTTGATGCCGCGATTATATCTGACATCAGCAAACGAAAAGCGCCGAACAGTAATGTTGCTGGGAAAGCAAACGTGTTAGTATTTCCCGATTTAAATGCTGGAAACATTGGCTATAAACTTGCTGAACGACTTGGTGGCGCGCAGGCAATTGGTCCTCTTGTGCAAGGATTACAAAAACCTGCATTCGATTTGTCGCGCGGATGTTCGATGGAAGATATTGTCAATGTTGCCGCAATTTGCGCAGTGATGAAATAAAGTTAGATGACAGATGAAATACTTTTTTAAAAAATGTGTTGCATATAATAATCATCCACGACTATAAATAGTCATGCTGGTCAAAGAACCACCGATAAATCTGTATGGAAACGAGAATCATTTATGATTCTTTTTTTGCTCAGAAAGAACGTTCACAGTCTTTGAGTATGGCATCTACTATTTCTAAAAATCTCAAATACTCAACATCTCAACAACTTACAAATTGAATTCACTGAAACAACAAAGCGGAAGATTTCTTTTCCTCGACATCTTTCGCGCCGTATCAATTTTTCTGATGCTGCAAGGTCATACATTTCGCGCATTACTTGATAATGTTCACCGAACGTCTATCTGGTTTGAAGTTCACGAATTTATTCACGGACTCACTGCGCCGGCGTTTCTTGTTTCTGCAGGATTAACATTCGGTATTTCCACATTTAAGCGAAGCGAAGATTATTTTCATCCGTCGCGCGTATTTTTCAAACGTATCGGAAAATTTTTTGTTATCCTTCTGCTTGGTTATGCGATTCATTTACCCAAACTTTCTCTCAATCAAATTCTTACTGCGTCCACGTATTACGATTATCTTTCTCTTACACAAGTGGATGTGCTTCAGTGCATTGGAATAACGTTATTGTTTTCGCAGGTGTTCTTGTTTTTTATGAAAGATGAAAAGAAATTTTTGCGCATGATATTTTCCGTGACTGGAATTATACTTCTTGCAACGCCATTACTGCAAGACCAACGATTTCTAAAATCGCTTCCACTTTCCGTTTCGCAGTATCTTGATATTTACAACGGTTCCAGTTTTCCGTTGTTTCCGAATGCTGTATTTATTTTTGCCGGAATAATGCTCTCTAAATTATTTTTACAATGCTCATCCGAAGATATTCCACGTTTTTTCAAACGGATTTCTGTTGCAGGAATAATCGTTGCAGCAATTGCGGCTATCGCATATTTTCTTCCGATTCAGTTATATCCTATAAATGATTTTTGGAAAACAAGTCCGAACTTCGTACTCGTACGTTTTGGATGTGTTCTGCTGTTATTTTCTGCGGTGTGGTATGCAACAACGCGGCTCGAATCTATTCCGTCGATTGTTCCGATGATGGGAAAAGAATCACTCTTTATTTATGTGTTTCATCTGCCGATAATTTATGGAAGTCCGGTGAATTCACAGAGTCTTACGTTTTTCTTTGGTCCAACACTTCATCCGTTCCAGGCAACATTTATTTTTATCGCAGTAACTGTTGCTGTTATTTATAGTTCCAAACTTTGGAGTTTCTTAAAACATCACCGTACGAATATGTATCGGACGTTACAAATAGGAATGGCAACAGCGTTTTTGGTGTTGTTCTTAACGCTCTAATTGTTACTTGACGTATGGTTGTGAACTAATTTTCCATTCGCAATCAAACTTTTTTTGAGTACGAGTGAAAAATTCCGTCGGCGCATCTTCCTTTCTTTGCAATTCCATTTTCTAAACACCCATGCAACATTTTATTGAGAACGTAAATTTCCACGTCGGAAAATTCGAGTGTTCCCATTTTTTCTTTCGAGTCGTACTTGCGTTTATATTATGATTTTGTTGAAACTCATCCGCGCGTACAGTTTCCTCTGCTCGTAAAAATCAAACTATCCGATTGCTGATAGCCGTTCATATAGCCATCAATATCACTACTGTTCCGCGCAGTTGATTGTTACGTAAGAACACTCAATCATACGAATAATTACAAGTACAATGTTTTCGCATTTCTTTTCAATCGCGAAAGTTTCGTTCGTTTCATTGCGCTTCCTTGGAATTTCAACTTGAATTCTTCTTCTGACATATTTTCGATTTCCGTTACCTTCGGCTGAATATTATTGTCCCGCGGCTCAAACTGAGCAACATTTGTTGGGTTCGCAAATTTTTTATTCCACGGACAAACGTCTTGACATATATCGCAACCATAAAGCCATCCAGAAAAATTTTTTGCAAGAGAAGAATCAATTTCTCCTTTGTGTTCAATCGTTAGATACGAAATACATTTGGTTGCGTCAAGAATATACGGTTCGACAAGTGCTTGCGTGGGACAAGCATCAATGCAAAGCGTACAATCTCCGCAATGGTCAATCGCAGGTTTGTCATAATCGAGTTCGAGATTGAGAATAATTTCACCGAGAAAAATCCACGAGCCATATTCTTTGGAAATAATATTCGTGTGTTTTCCTTTCCATCCGATTCCTGATTTTTGCGCCCATACTTTTTCAAGAACTGGTCCCGTATCAACATACACTTTGCCGTTTGCTGTCGGATTGTTGCATTTTATCCAATGGAGAAGTTGATGAAGTTTTGGAGTGAGGATATCGTGGTAATCATCTCCCCACGCATATCGTGAAATTTTACATGTGTGTTCAATTTCAGAATGATGATGCGGAGTGTAATAATTCATTGCCACCGATATCACCGATTTTGCATCTGGAAAAATATTACGAACGTCAATTCTCTTTTCCGAATTGCGTTCCATCCATTTCATCGTACCGGAATAACCGCGAGATATCCAACGAAGCAAATGGTCTTTTTCCTCCGCCAACGTTTCAGCGTTTGCAATTCCAACGCTATGAAATCCTAACGAAACTGCAATTGATTTTATTTGTTGAGAAAGCGACACGATATTGAAGATACAACTTACTCTTCTTCAATATAGATGGGTACATTGATATCAACGGCTTCTTGCAATGGTTTCTTAACGTTATGAGCGTTGCGTTGTTGTTTCGCATTGTTGGAATGATTTCCCTCATTTCTGTTATTCGATTTGCGTTGATGCTGATTATCTCGTTCAAGATGTTCTTTGATAAACTGAATAGCAAGCGCTTTGACCGAAATATTTCTGCGTTGTGCATATCGCAACAATTTTGCAAAAAGTTTATCAGGCAAATCAAGAGAGAGCGTTCGTACTCCCGATTCTTTCGGCGGAAGGAATGTTCGGTCGTTTTTGGGAGAAAATCTGTTTGTGTTATTTACACTATGAGTTTTTCTCTTGTCATTATTATTATCGTAAGCAAATGTGTTATAGTTTTTTAACATCGCACCAAAATAGTTGTTTGTTGAAAAAAATTAGAAAGTAGTTATTTTATCTCCCAAGTGAATAATTCCTTCACAAAGATTTTGCGATTGGAAAGCAGAGAATACTAAACTGAACGATGGAATGTATAAAATATCTCACCTCACTTTATGACCATCAATTTCTTGGTTTCAATATACGTATCTGTTGTTAATCTAAATAAATAAACGCCGCTGGAAATTTCATTTGCGCTCCAATCAATTTCGTGATTCCCTGCAGAAAGTTGTCGGGAAACCAGTATCGTAATTACTTTTCCACTAATATCAAATATTTGCAATGTGGCGTATCCGGATTCGGGAATCGTGAATCGAATTTTCGTAGTCGAATTAAATGGATTAGGAAAATTCTGTTCAAGCGAAAAACGTAACTTCTGAAAAACTTCACTTTGCACCGATGACACGCTATCCAGTTTGATTTTATACATCGAACGACCGTAGGTAGCCGCAACAAGAGTTCTGGTCGGATTATGCAATCGTAAATCATTGACAACTACATTCGGTAAATTATTTCCGAGAGTGTGCCACGAGTTGCCCAGGTTTTCCGATGCAAATACTCCAACATCGGTTGCAATATACAATGTTGAATCGCGCTCGGTGTCTACGATGATATCATTTATGGGCGCATCGGGTAAATTTCCGTGAATGTTGTTCCAGTCTGCTCCTGCGCTTGTTGTTCGATAAATATGCCCGATGTTTTCTCCCCATCGATAACCGGAAATAGTAACGTAAGCAGTGAGCGGATTGACGTTATCTACTGCTACACGCGTAATCCAACGATTCGGCAAACTATCGGAAATATTCGTCCAATTGGCACCGCTGTTGGTTGTTACCCACACGTTTGCATCATCGGTTCCCGCATAAATTGTGTTCGAATCCGATGGAGCAACTGCAATGGTTGTAATAGTTCCATAGGGTAAATTTCCCGGTGAAGGTCCATTTGTTAAATCGGGGCTAATTGCAATCCAATTGTTTGCGCGGTCGGTTGTTTTATACATTTTATCCGAGCCGAGAAAAAGCGAAGCGGAATTTAACGGATTAAAAACGAAGGGCGTACTCCAGTTAAATCGGTCGGAAAAATTGATGCCGT
>VGWC01000027.1 GCA_016873775.1 Ignavibacteria bacterium
AATATTGCGAATTCTTTTTCAAAAAAATTACCAACGCGTAATGAACGCCTACAACATTTCAAAAGCAGAAAAAAACACTTGCAAAAACGTACACAAAAAAACTCTGCCGCGCGTTCTCTCTTTGCCGTACGCAATAACACGATTACTTTTCTTACTGGCGAAACAGGAATTAGCGCGTTGAGTGTGTATGAAAGCGAAGTAGATATTTCTCATAATTCCATCACCAATCAATACGGAGCGGATGTTGGTATTTACAGCGAGTCGCTCGAAGAAGTTCCTTCCGTAGCGATTGAGCAAAATTTTATACGGAATGTTGCAAATGGAATTTTTGTTGATATTATCTACGCAAGCGAAGATGTCGGTAGCGGAACAGTCAACATTAATTCCAATAATATCGAAAGCGGAAACAACGGATTATATTTCCCCGATGTGAATTGCAGACACGCATCAATGAGTATGAACACCGTTCGCGCTATTACAGAAAAAACTCGCGAACAACATTCTCCAACGCAACAGAATACTTTTACCGGCGAAATTGGCATCTTCACAGAAGCGTGGGGAGTATTGGAAGCAGATAGCAATAGCATTGAAGGATTTGCAAGCGCGTTCGAATTATACTGCGAACTCTTGACGAGTATCAGCGGAAATACTATTACAGAAACGGAAAATGCAATTTATCTTGATTACGATATTTATTCGGATAGTTTGATAATTGATAACAATATTATTTCTCATTGCCTTGGGGATGCAAACATTTTATTGGGTTCCTTTTACAATGATGAAATTTTTAACAGCCGAGTAAGTATTTCCGGTAATACTATTGATAATACAAATGCGGACGCGATTGAGAACGCAATCTATATCGAAAGTGTTCTTAGCCATTTACTTGAAGTAAATAACAATACGATTGTTCATACTCCCGGAGTTGGAATATATCTTGGAGAGTTTGAAGGATATTCTGAATTCAAGAAAAATACTTCTTCAAAAAATGGAAAGGAAAAAGAAGTTCGGTCGCAAGATAAATTTCGTGGTAAACGGCTTTCGGGATTACAACGAAAAAATCAATTTGACAGACAGACGCATAAAGATAAACGAATCAGGAATCGCCGCGATGAATCTTCAAAGAAGCAACCATTGAAACACCTAAATTTTCCTACGGCTATGATTTCTTTGAACAACAATTCTATTTCGCTTGCACAAGACGGTTATGAACCGAGTGGAGTTTTTTGTGGTGGATTTTCATACGCATCGGTGGATATACGAGGCAATTCAATCATATCAGAAACACAAGAAGCGTGGGGAATGTATGTGGATAATATTTACGAAACATACATCATTAGAATTGAACAGAACAGTATTAAAAATGTATCGGATGGTTTATCTGTTTACAGTATCGAATACTCCTATGATTATGAAGAACCAACGATTCTTTCTTTGATTGGTAATTCGGCGGAAAACTACGCCGGCAACGGGTTATACATTGGGGATGTAGATAATGCTTCCGAAATAACAATATCCGAAAACGATTTAAAAGGAGTTTCTACAAACACTATTTTAGACGATGGCATCACGGTTTATGGAGACTGCAAAAAAATTATATGTAATGATAATATTGTAAGTAATTTTTCCGTGGGGATGGAATTTGATACTGATTGCTTGTATGGAGTTTTTTCGAGAAATCAAATTAGCAAAAATGTTTTAGGAATGTCTCTCTCTGTTAATGATTTTTATGTTGAGCCATTAATTTCATCTCATTATTTTTTTGAAAAAAATACATTCACTTTTAATGAAACAGCACTAGAATTTTGGGGTGAAATTTTTATACCATTGCTTTTTCGAGAAAACAACATTCGTTCGAATATTTCCAATGGATTGGTTATTTATGGAAGTAGTGTTTTCATTCAATCAAATCACTTGTATAATAATGGCGGTTTAGATTTAGAAAACAACAGTTCTGCTTCTCTCAACGCCGAATACAATTGGTGGGGACCAACAACAACAGCAGAAATGAACAGCAATCCGTATCCGAGCAATATTTCCGCGATTTACGATTCGTTTGATAACAACAGTATAGGATTTGTAAACTATAAAAACTGGCTTCAGGATTCTGTAAAAATACTGCGGGGAATAATTTTGGGAAAGGCATTTGAAGATTATGAAGGAAACGGACTTTATGATGACGAAGACTTCATAGAAAACAGAAAAATTATTCTTTCGGGTGCGGCGAATGAAACAACATACACCGATGAATTTGGTTCATATTCCTTTACAAATCTTTTGCCGGGAACGTATTATATTTATCAAATTCTCCCGAATGATTGGGTGCAAACATTTCCGGATTCACAATACACAATTATTATTGACAGCAATGAAGTTGAATTGGGAAAATTTTTCGGAAGTTTCAAATTCGCAAGCGCGAGCGGATATGTTTTCAATGATAAAAATGGAAACGGAATAAAAGACAACAACGAAGCATTTCTTGAAAACTGGAAAGTAAAATTGACAGGAGTAAGAAATGATTCGGCATTAACAAATTCAACCGGTGAATACCAGTTTCATCAACTTACTCCCGGAGACTATGAAATACAATTAGTTCTTAAACAAGGATGGAGGTATACTCATCCGAGTTCCGGTAATTGGTATAGACTTATTTCTAGCGGTGATTCTATACCTTCGTTTCATTTCGGCGTATATCAACCGGGAAAAATCAGCGGATTTGTTTTCAACGATGCAGATAGCAACGGCGTTCGCGATTCCAATGAAGTAGGGTTAAGCGGATGGAAAGTTTTTCTTTCGGGGGCGAAAAGCGATTCGATAATGAGTAACTCATTCGGCTATTATGAATTTGACCGTTTGTTTTCAGGAACATATACTGTTCGCGAACAGAGAAAACCGCAATGGATTCAAACTTCTCCGCCAATGGCTGTGTATCAAATTATTTTGGACGACGGGCTCGTACACGAAAATATAAACTTTGGAAATTATCTACCTCTGCTTGGGATTTATGATAAAAATTCTCCGCTGCAATTTTCCCTTTCACAAAATTATCCGAATCCGTTTAATCCCGTTACGCACTTTCAGTTTTCGCTTGCGAAGGAAGAATTTGTTTCGCTAAAAATTTACAATCTCATCGGCGAAGACATTGCAACGCTTCTCAGCAAAGAACTTCCGGCGGGAACATATTCCGTTGAGTGGAACGCAGAAAAATTTTCCAACGGTATGTATTTCTATCGCTTGCAAGCGGGCAAATTTGTTGACGCGAAAAAATTGTTGTTGCAAAAATAATTTCCTTTCCGCGGTAATACCAATGGCGATTCCTCAAAAAAAGAAATCGCCATTTAATTTTGTAATAGGAAATTGTTACGTTTTCTTCAACGAACGTTTGATAATTTCTTCAACGGATAATGTTCCCTCGTTTGATTGTTGAACAATAGTACGTACCGTTTGCTCTGCTTGAATTCTGTTGTAACCAAGCGATGTTAACGCATTTATAGATTCCGTAACCACAGAGGTTTGCGCATACGGAATTGATACGAACGATTCTTTCACTTCCACTTTTCCGAGTTTGTCGCGCAATTCCACAATCAAACGTTCTGCGGTTTTTTTGCCGACGCCGGAAATCGTTGTAAGCAACGTTACGTTTTGCGAAAAAATTGCATTGCGTAATTCTTCCGTATTCATTCCGGAAAGAATTGTTTGTGCCATTTTCGGACCGATGCCAGAAACCGTAATTAACAATCTAAACATTTCGCGTTCGAATTCTGTCGCAAAGCCGAAGAGTTGTATTGTATCTTCGCGAACGTACAAATGCGTGAAGAGTTGAATTTCTTTTGAAGAATGCTCCAACGCTTGAAATGTTGAAAGAGAAATTGATGCCGCATAACCAACGCCATTGACATCAACAACTATTTCTGTTGGAGATTTGTGAAGTACTTTCCCACGAAGAAGTGCAATCATAATTCAGATTACAGAATACTAATTTCGGATAACAAGTTTTTGGGGATTCTGTTCAAGAAATGATCTCCAGTTTTTGAATCGTTTTGCTCTTTGTTGCAAAAGAATATTTGAAGAATAATTTCTCGAATTGAAATGGCACAGGGCAACGGCAAGCGCATCTGTTTCATCGAAATGTTTTGGCGCAGATTTTAATTTCAACAATCGCTGAACCATTGCCTGCACTTGTTCTTTCGATGCGTTGCCATAGCCGACAACGGATTTTTTTACTTCGCGCGGAGAATATTCATATACGGGAAGATTGTTCAACACGCCGACAAGCATTGCAACACCGCGCGCGTGTCCGAGTTTCATTGCAGATTGCGCATTCTTTCCGTAAAACATAGTTTCGATTGCAACCTCTCCCGGATTGAATTTTTTTACAAGTAACGAAAGCGCTTCAAAAATTTCTTTCAATCGCATCGGCATTGTGTCTTTCGGATTAAGAAGTATTGCATCGCTGAAAAGAATACGTATTTCTTTTTTTTGTTTTGAAGTTGTATCAAGAATTCCAACGCCGGTAATGCGTGTGCCGGGGTCAATGCCGAGGATGGTCATCACACATCCAAATTTCTCACATACTTCGCATTCTTCTCGATGAATTGACGACGCGGTTCGACTTCATCGCCCATCAAAATGGAAAACGTTCTATCGGCATCGGCGGCATTTTCCAGCGTTACTTGCAACACGGTTCGCGTTTCGGGATTCATTGTTGTTGACCATAATTGTTCCGGTGTCATTTCTCCCAAACCTTTGTAGCGGGAAATCACAACGTTTCCTTTTTTCACCGGCGCTTCACCTTCTGCAATTGCAACTTCTTCTCCCGTTTCTTCTTCCTCGACTTCTTTTTCACTTCCATTTTTCTTTTCAGATTTTAAGCGTTTCAAAATATCATCGCGCTCTTCATCATCGTACGCATAAAATTCTTGCTTACCTTTTTTTAATTTATACAACGGCGGTTGCGCAATATATACATGTCCAAGTTCTACGAGCTCTTTCATATGGCGGAACAACAACGTGAGCAACAACGTGCGGATATGCGAACCATCAACATCGGCATCGCACATCAGAATAATTTTATTGTATCGAAGTTTTTCCGGATTGAAACCGTCACCGACACCTGTTCCGATCGCAGTAAAAATTGCGCGGATTTCTTCATTCTCCAACATTTTGTGCAAGCGCGCTTTTTCCACGTTCAAAATTTTTCCTTTCAGCGGAAGTATCGCTTGAAATTTTCTATCGCGCCCTTGCTTTGCGCTACCGCCTGCAGAATCTCCCTCAACCAAATACAACTCGCAATGTTCCGGATCGTTGATGGAACAATCCGCAAGTTTTCCTGGAAGTCCGCCGCCGTCAAGCGCATTTTTTCTTCGCGCAAGTTCTCTCGCTTTTCTTGCGGCTTCTCGTGCTTCTGCGGCGCGTAAACATTTTTCGATTATATTTTTTGCTACACTCGGATTTTCTTCGAGCCACGTTGAAAGTTGTTCGCCGACAACGCCTTCAACAATTCCTTTTATTTCGCTGTTGCCGAGTTTCGTTTTTGTCTGTCCCTCAAATTGCGGTTCCGGAACTTTCACGCTGACAACTGCCGTCAATCCTTCACGAAAATCATCACCGGTGAGTTGAATTTTTGCATCTTTGATGAGATTATTTTTCGATGCGTGATTATTCAACGTGCGCGTGAGTGACGTTCTAAAACCAACGAGATGTGTTCCTCCTTCGTGCGTGTTGATGTTGTTCACGTACGAAAACAAATTTTCACTGTAACCATTGTTATACTGAAACGCTACTTCTACTTCCACCGTTCGCCCGCTTTCGTCTTCGCCTTTTCCACTTGCGTAAAAAGATTTTTTCATTATGGAAGGGCGCGTTGCATCAGTGTATTTCAAAAACTCGAGCAATCCGCCTTTGAAATGAAATGTTTCTTCTTGTTGCGTTGCTTCTTCTTTCAGTGTGAGCGTAACGGATGGATTCAGAAACGCAAGTTCGCGCAACCGTTCTGCAATAATTTCAAACTTGAATGTTCTGTTTTTGAAAATTGTTCCATCAGGATAAAATGTAACTTTTGTTCCCGTTCCTTGTTTGCCCGCTTTGCCGATTACTTTTACTGCTTCTACCGGATCGCCTTTTTTATATTTTTGAAAATGAATTTTTCCGTCGCGCACAACTTCGACTTCGAGCCATTCGCTTAACGCATTTACAACGGAAACGCCAACTCCATGCAATCCACCGGAAACTTTGTATGAATCTTTATCGAACTTTCCTCCCGCGTGCAACACGGTCATTACAACTTCAAGAGCGCTGCGTTTTTCTTCGGGATGAATGTCCACGGGAATTCCGCGACCATTATCTTGCACGGAAACAGAACCGTCTTTGTTGAACGTAACGTTGACATCGGTGCAATATCCCGCGAGCGCTTCGTCTATCGAGTTATCAACGACTTCATACACGAGATGGTGTAATCCGCGAGAACTGACATCGCCAATATACATCGCCGGACGACGACGCACTGCTTCAAGTCCTTTTAAAACGGTAATGTCATCAGCGGTGTACGTTTCGCCGTTTGTTTTTTCTTCGAGTTCTTCTAATTTGTTTTTTGCCATATTTTAAATTGTAATTTGCAATTCGTAATTAGTAATTGGTATTATTTTTCTTTTGGGGTCTGTTGTTTGTTTACTTTTATATACGCATTTAATTTTGGAGAAAGTAATTGCAAGACTTTCTTTAACGCGTTTTCTTGTTCTGCGGTTAATAGATTTCTTTTCTTTGCTCTTCGTAACCAATGGCGTGTTTCAAGTAGTGAACCTCGTGCATAGTAACAGAATTGAATATTCTCTTTATAACTAAATCTTCCGAATCCTTCAGCAATGTTTGCACCGATAGAATCTGCGGCTCGAACTAATTGTTTTCCAATCGTATCTTTTGCAAACCAATCCAAAGAAATACAAATTTCCCAAACTAAATCCGCAAGCGTTTCAGAAAGTTGATAAACTTCTAAATCTTCTAATCGTAGCATAATCCGAATTCCAATTACAAATTACTAATTACCAATTACTATCACCGAAACTTTATATCCTTCACAATTCCCTCTCCCACGAGAGAGGAAATTTTTTTCAAAATATTTTCTTTGTAAAAAAGTAATTCGTTACGCCACGCGCTTGATGTTACGCTAACAAATAATGTGTCCTTATCGAATCGTTCCGGTTTTGTTACGTTTGCAATATGTTCGCCGACGATTGAATTCCATTCGTTCAACACTTTTCCTTGCGCAATGCCGTGTGCTAATCCCAGTGATTGAATTGCATTATGAAGAACAGAATTCAATTCTTTTGGATAAGAGTTTGTTCGTTGTCGAGAAAAATGTTTTCGCATAATTGTCAATCGTCAGTAGGCAGTTGTCAGTTATTGTCAAGGTTATATTCCAACTGACTATTCAATACTTTTCCATCATCAACTGTAAACTTTTTATTCTCTTCACCATACAACAGAATTTCATCAAGCGAATCGGAATTTGTTGTCGTTACAAATGTTTGTCCGTGTTTGCGAACTAAATCTAAAACTTTTTGTGCGCGTTGTTCGTCGAGTTCGCTGAAAACATCGTCGAGCAAAAACATCGGCGTTTCGCTGCACGCATTTTTCAAATAATGAAACTCCGCCATTTTCAACGCAACGAGAAATGTTTTATGTTGTCCTTGCGAAGCAAATTTTCTCAATTCAAATCCGTTCAAACGAAAATCAATTTCATCGTGATGAGGACCAACAACCGAATTTCCAATAGCAAGTTCGCGCAGTTTTTCTTTTTGCAATTCTTCGGAAAGCAACATTTCAAGTTCAAACAGTGAAGAATTGTTCGTTAAAGAAATTTGCGGCGCGTACGTTAAACTCGGTTGTTCATCACGCTCGACAATTTCTTCATACGCAGTTGCAACATACGTTTGAAAATGTTGAATGAATTCATTGCGCTTTTTTATTACGTTTGCACTTGCTTCGATGAATTGCTCATTCCACGTTTCAAAACTATTATCGAGTTGCTTTCGAGAAATTTTTGCTTCGTGAAGAAATGCGTTGCGATGTTTTAAAATGCGGCGAAACGTTTGCAATTGTTCGAGATACACGCGCGACGATTGGCACAACACAAAATCCACAAACGCTCTTCGTTCACTCGGAGAACCAAACGTAATTGCGGAATGATGCGGCGAAAGAATCACAATCGGAAATTTTCCGAGCACCGATGAACGCGGCTCAACATTTTGTTTGTTAATCGTGAAAACTTTTTCAGCGGTAGAAATTTGATGCGCAACGCGAACATTGTATTCCACGCCATTATCCGAAATCATTTTTCCCGCAACGTCAAACAATTCTTCTCCGTGTTTACACACGAACGAATCGCTCGCCGATAAAAAACTTTTTGTGAGCGAAAGGAAACTGATTGCTTCGAGAATGTTCGTTTTGCCTTGTCCGTTATCGCCGACAAGGATATTCACGCCATCGGCAAAATCAAGTTGCGATAAACCATGCTTTCGAAAATTTCGAAGACGAAGAGAGGAAAGTTGCAATGCATTTGAAAGTTATTTGTTAATAGTTATACGTTACCAGTAGATATCGTATGACAAATAACTATTAACAGATAACTAATAACTTTTTATGAATTCAATCTCACCGGCATAACGAGCATCAACACGTCTTCATTCTCCGTATTTTGTGCGGGTTTGAACATTGCGGCGCGCGTTGACGTACTCAACGAAAGAATGATTTCTTCGTTTTCCAAATGTGAGAGCGCATCAGCTATATATCCAGCGTTGAATCCGATTTCAATTTCTTCGTTCGAATTTTCGCACGCAAGTTCCTCGTTCGCACTTTGGTTTCCTCCGGAAAGCCCGATATCTTCTGCGGCAACAATGATTTCTTTTTTCTTGATAGAAAGCCGAAGTTGTTTGGTTTCCGAGTTGGTATAAAGCCCAATACGACGAACGGCTTGCAAGAAATCTTCGCGATTGATGCGTACGTTTTTGTCGTTATCGGTGGGAATAACGGCTTCGTAATTCGGATATTTTTCGTTCACTAAGCGTGTGTACAGTGTTGTTGCATCGAAAGAAAATTTCGCTTGGTTTTCATCGTGTGTTATCGTGCAAGAGTTTTCATCAAGAGAGCGCACCAATATTTGCAACGCTTTTTGCGGAACGATGAGGTCGCGCTTTCCTTCGTTGGCGATGTTCTTATTTTTAATGCGCACTAACCGATGTCCATCGGTTGCTACGGTGCGCAATTCTGTTCCAAGGAACTCAAAAAGTACGCCCGTCATTGCGGGACGCAAATCATCGGTGCTTGCGGCAAAGGTTGTTCTCGTAATGATTTTTCGAAGCGTTTCGGGTTCAAACGTAACTTTTTCCGAGGACTTAAATTCGCTGACTTGGGGAAAATCTTCCGCGTTTTGTCCCGTGAGATGATACGTTCCTTTTTCGGTTGTGAGCGCAATTTTTTTTGAAGCAATATTTGCTGCAAAATTTACACTCGTGTTTTGCGGAAGTGCCTGCACAGTATTTAAGATTATTGACGCTGGCACCGCTATTTTCCCATTCGTGTTCCCTTTGACGCTCGTTGTTACTACCATTGTAATTTCTAAATTCGTTGCTGTAACCGTAAGTGTTGTTCCCGACACTTCGAACAAAAAATGGTCGAGAATCGGAAGCGGCGATTTCGAAGGGACAACGGAAAATGCTTTGCTTAATACTTTGAGTAATCCACCGCCGGTGGTGCTAAATTTCATAGAAACTCCAGAAAAAATTGAAGAAAATATTATTCATTATTGAGGTGAATTTGTTGTAAAAATGCGGGGAAAACTTACTAAAAAACATATTCATTTTCAAAAGAAATGTTGGGAAGAAAAGTGAAATTTTCTTCAATGTTTTTTAAGGAAAAATTTCTATCGTAACAAAGAGGTGCAGAGATTTTTTTAGAAATCGAATTGAGTATATTTTCGCCCGAAAAAAATAATTATGATTTCCTACGCACAAGAAATAGAACAATTCCAATAATATCTGACAGAAATAGGTTAGGGATTGACGGTTGTTTATTATTTCAGCCGTTTCGATGAAGTAATCACACGCATCAAACCGGAATATGCAAAACAGCACGGAATATTTTTTACAGATAATAACTTGAGCAAATTCGCGCTGTGGTTTGTGCACGAATTTTTTGAAGAGCGATTGAGCGACAAATATATTGTTCTTGACCCTTATTAAAAGTTATTGCGCTTATGACTTAGATTCTGCAAAATCAACTTTTATTTGGTTTGCTTTGACAAAAGCATTGAATGGAGTTTATCCCGTGTGGGCAAATCAATTTGATATTTGGTCGCCGAAGATTTCCAAACAAAAAGAAAAATATTTTTACTCGTTGTGCTTTGCGTTTGGTTTGGCAGAAAACAGATGTGTTGTTACAAAATTTGAAAAAGATAATCCCGTTGTTGGCGCACCGGAAGTGTTTGTAGATAATCCGATGTGTCCGACAAATCAAGAATCGTTTTGGTCAACAACACTCGACAAAGAAATTTCTGCAAAGCCAGCATTAGCATCGGAGTTGGTTGCGCTCATCAAACAATTATACAAAACGTGGAATCTCAAATACTGCAAGGGACAAGTTTTGAAAAGCGTTGGCTTTCAAGATGAAGCGTATTTCAAGTATTTCGATTACAAAGATTTTCTCACGCCGCACTCGGGGCTGATTCAAATAAAAAAATACGCAGAGTTGCACTACAAAGAAGATTTGCTTTTACAGTTTGAAAAAATTTCCACAAAGACCAAAGAAGTGCGCGAAGAAATTTATCATTTGCTGGTGGAGGAGTTTAAGTACTTTGAGTGAGAGGAAATAAGCGTAAAGAAATCCTCAACTTCTTCAAACCTTGCCTATTCTCATCATGAAGACGTATAATAACCAAACAAAAAGGCCTCTTTTTCAACTTCCTCATTCTCTCCTTTTCGGTTTTTTTGCCTTTTTTCTTCAAAGGTAGCGAAAACATATTCTAAATTACGGCGTCCCAAATGCAAACGTATGGCTTTATTTTACAAATATGGGACTCCATTTAAAATAAAATGCCCCATCGTTGTAGCGATGAGGCATTAAAAAAAATCCTGGCGACCTCCTACTCTCCCACACCGTTACCAGTGAAGTACCATCGGCGCATAAGGGCTTAACTGCTGTGTTCGGAAAGGGAACAGGTGTTTCCCCTTCGCCATAGTCACCAGAAAAACATAGAGAAAAACAAATTCGAACTGAAAAAATAAACCTTTAAGAAATGGGCGACTCTTTGAACGATTAATAAATAAAACTGGCTAAGTTGTTCGGACTATTAGTACCACTCGACTCATCCATTACTGGATTTACATCTATGGCCTATCAACGTAGTCATCTTCTACGGTCCTTGTTCCCATATTACTGGGAAGAGATACCTAATCTTGGAGCGGGTTTCGCACTTAGATGCTTTCAGCGCTTATCCCATCCGGACATGGCTACCCTGCGTTTGCCGCTGGCGCGACAACAGGTACACCGTAGGTCCGGTCACTCTGGTCCTCTCGTACTAGGAGCGAGTCTCCTCAAGTATCTTACGCCCACATAGGATAGGGACCGAACTGTCTCACGACGTTCTGAACCCAGCTCACGTACCGCTTTAATTGGCGAACAGCCAAACCCTTGGGACCTTCTCCAGCCCCAGGATGCGATGAGCCGACATCGAGGTGCCAAACCTCGCCGTCGATATGAACTCTTGGGCGAGATCAGCCTGTTATCCCCGGAGTAGCTTTTATCCTTTGAGCGATGGCCCTTCCACGCGGGACCATCGGATCACTAAGCCCTGCTTTCGCATCTGCTTGACTTGTAGGTCTCGCAGTTAAGCTCTCTTGTGTCTTTACACTCGACGCATGATTACCAACCATGCTGAGAGAACCTTTGGGAGCCTCCGTTACAATTTAGGAGGCGACCGCCCCAGTCAAACTACCCGCCTAACACTGTTCCTATGCCGGTTTCACGGCACGAGGTTAGAATTCAAACAAAACAAGGGTGGTATTTCACCGTTGACTCTGTCGAAACTAGCGTTCCGACTTCAACGTCTCCCACCTATCCTACACATGCTTTGCCCGAACTCAATGTTAAGGTATAGTAAAGCTTCACGGGGTCTTTCCGTCCATATGCGGGTAACCGGCGTCTTCACCGGTACCACAATTTCACCGAGCCCATGGTCGAGACAGTGACCAAATCGTTACACCATTCGTGCAGGTCGGAACTTACCCGACAAGGAATTTCGCTACCTTAGGACCGTTATAGTTACGGCCGCCGTTTACTGGGGCTTCGGTTGAGAGCTTTGCTTGCGCTAACCCCCTTCCTTAACCTTCCAGCACCGGGCAGGTGTCACACCCTATACATCCACTTAACGTGTTAGCAGAGTGATGTGTTTTTGTTAAACAGTCGCTTGGCCCATTTCACTGCGACCTAGTTCTGCTTGTGTTGTACACACTTACATACTTTAGGCACCGCTTATCCCGAAGTTACGCGGCTAATTTGCCGAGTTCCTTGACCATGGCTCACTCGAGCACCTTAGAATACTCTTCTCATCTACCTGTGTCGGTTTACGGTACGGTCTGAATACAATCTTTAATACGAAGCTTTTCTTGGCAGCATGATTTGGAACAGTTTGTTCCCTTGCGGGATCCCATTCGGCTCTCGGCGATAACTAAGATGCGGGTTTTCCAACACCTTACACCTACGGCCTTAGACCATCTAATCCAAAAGATGGCTGTTCTTACACTTCTGCGAAACTCCTTATTATCAAGCAATTATATCCAGGCACAGGAATATTCAACCTGTTTTCCATCACCTACGCCTTTCGGCCTTGGCTTAGGATCCGGCTAACCCTGAGACGATGAACGTAGCTCAGGAAACCTTAGATTTTCGGTGGGTAAGATTATCACTTACCTTATCGTTACTTATGCCTACATCTGCGTTTCAATTCGCTCCAACAGTTATCGCTAACTATCTTCTATGCAGAATTGAATGCTCCCCTACCATTCGCCTTTCAGCGAATTCATAGCTTCGGTATGGAGTTTGAGTCCCGAGAATTATCGGCGCCGAGTCGCTTGACTAGTGAGCTATTACGCACTCTTTAAATGAATGGCTGCTTCTAAGCCAACATCCTAGTTGTCAAAGCAACTCAACATCCTTTCTCTATTAACTCCTATTTGGGGACCTTAGCTGATGATCTGGATTGTTCTCCTCTCGGCGTCGAAGCTTATCCCTCGTCGCCTGTCTCCCAAAAAACATGTCTTCGGAATTCGGAGTTTGTCTGGGTTTGGTATCGTTGTGACGACCCTAGCCCAATCAGTGCTCTACCTCCGAGACACTATATTTTGAGGCTAGCCCTAAAGCTATTTCGGGGAGTGCGAGCTATCACCCGGTTCGATTAGCTTTTCACTCCTATCCACAAGTCATCCAAGTAGTTTTCAACCCACACTGGTTCGGACCTCCATGGGGTTTTATCCCCACTTCATCCTGCTCATGGATAGATCACCGGATTTCGCGTCTACCGCACATAACTATTTCGCCCTATTCAGACTTGCTTTCGCTATGAATTCTGGACTAAGTCCATTATTCTTGCTACATACGAGTAAGTCGTAGGCTCATTAAGCAAAAGGCACGCCGTCACCATTTATCTGCATTGCTACAAATAAACGGCTCCGACCGTTTGTAAGCGTTTGGTTTCAGGTACTATTTCACCCTCCTGCTAGGAGTGCTTTTCACCTTTCCCTCGCGGTACTTGTTCACTATCGGTCACCAATGAGTATTTAGCCTTAGAGGATGGTTCCTCCAGATTCCCACAGAGTTTCACTTATTCCGTGGTACTTGGGTTTATGCGCCAAAGAGCCAACGTGTTTTCGCTTACGGGACTTTCACCCTTTGTCGTTCGCTTTTCCACGCGATTCAACTAACACATTGGTTTTTTACTCTTCGTCTTTAATGCAAATTAGACCACGCACATCCCGCTACACCCTGATGTAACGGTTGCATCCTTACACATCTATAGGTTTAGGCTGTTCCGAGTTCGCTCGTCACTACTAACGGAATCGTTCTTACTTTCTCTTCCTGGGGGTACTGAGATATTTCACTTCCCCCCGTTGGCTCACGCTTGCATATGAATTCTGCAAACAGTTCTTGGGTATTACCCCAAGTTGGTTTCCCAATTCGGAAATCGTCGAGTTATAGGTTATTTCCACCTACCCGACGCTTATCGCAGGTTATCACGTCCTTCATCGCCTTCTGGTGCCAAGGCATCCACCAAACGCTCTTAAATAACTTAACCAAAAATACTTATTAATCTATCAGATAGATTTCGCCCATTCTTAAGGCAAAAATCAAAATGTTTTCGAGTTTGTAAATAACACAGAATAATACTTTTGTTGCTTTGTTAAGCTTATATTATTATATGCTATTTATCTCTATTTTCAAAGAACTATCATCGTCAACTTTCTTATACTATACGTAACAGAAAGTAATGGATGAAAAAGTGGAGCTAAGCGGGATCGAACCGCTAGCCTCATGGTTGCAAACCATGCGCTCTCCCAATTGAGCTATAGCCCCAGCATACTGCTGGATATATTCCTCCATACGTGGGCCTGGGTAGAGTTGAACTACCGACCTCACGCTTATCAGGCGTGCGCTCTAACCACCTGAGCTACAGGCCCATTTGAATCCGTATATAAAATAGTGTTAAAGCCCTGGGTAAAAATAGATTTCGAAGTGAAATTCTATAAATTGAATTTCTCCTAAGAAAGGAGGTGATCCAGCCGCACCTTCCGGTACGGCTACCTTGTTACGACTTAGCCCCAGTCGCTGGTTTTACCTTAATCGGTAATTACCGGTTTTGGGTACCACCAGTTTCCATGGCTTGACGGGCGGTGTGTACAAGGCCCGGGAACGTATTCACCGCGGCGTGCTGATCCGCGATTACTAGCAATTCCAGCTTCATGGGGTCGGGTTGCAGACCCCAATTCGAACTGAGGCCACTTTTTTGGGATTGGCTCCAACTTGCGTTTTAGCTACCCTTTGTGGTGGCCATTGTAGCACGTGTGTAGCCCTGGATATAAGGGCCATGAGGACTTGACGTCATCCCCACCTTCCTCACTACTTGCGTAGGCAGTCCACCTAAAGTGCTCAACGTTACTTGTTAGCAACTAGGTGTAGGGGTTGCGCTCGTTGCAGGACTTAACCTAACACCTCACGGCACGAGCTGACGACAGCCATGCAGCACCTGTACAAGCGCATATTTCTATGAAAGCGATTTTCATCGCTAGTCGCTTGCTTTTCAAACCCAGGTAAGGTTCTTCGCGTTGCATCGAATTGAACCACATGCTCCACTGCTTGTGCGGGCCCCCGTCAATTCCTTTGAGTTTCAACCTTGCGATCGTACTCCCCAGGTGGGATACTTAATGCGTTAACTCAGATACCGATTTATTCAAACCGACATCGAGTATCCATCGTTTAGGGCGTGGACTACCAGGGTATCTAATCCTGTTCGCTCCCCACGCTTTCGTCTATGAGCGTCAGTAATGAACCAGAAGACCGCCTTCGCAACCGGTGTTCTTCATGATATCTACGCATTTCACTGCTACACCATGAATTCCGTCTTCCTGTTTCATACTCTAGAAAAATAGTATCAGTGGCAATTTTTCGGTTGAGCCGAAAAATTTCACCATAGACTTATTTATCCGCCTGCAGACCCTTTACACCCAGTAATTCCGGACAACGCTTGCACCCTACGTATTACCGCGGCTGCTGGCACGTAGTTAGCCGGTGCTTATTCGCAGAGTACCGTCAAACGCATCATAATACGCTATTCTTCCTCTGCAAAAGAAGTTTACATCCAAACGGACTTCATCCTTCACGCGGCGTCGCTGCTTCAGGCTTTCGCCCATTGAGCAAGATTCCTCACTGCTGCCTCCCGTAGGAGTCTGGACCGTGTCTCAGTTCCAGTGTGGCTGATTATCCTCTCAGATCAGCTACCGATCGTTGCCTTGGTAAGCAATCACCTTACCAACTAGCTAATCGGATACAGGTCCATCATATGGCACTCTTTTGAAGTTTTAATTTTTTGATGATGCCATCAAAAAATATCGTTGGACTTTAATCCCGATTTCTCAGGGTTATTTCCATCCATGTGGTAGGTTACCTATATGTTACTCACCCGTTTGCCGGTTTACTCGTGATATTGCTATCACTTTCTCCCATGACTTGCATGTGTTAGGCACGCCGCCAGCGTTCGTCCTGAGCCAGGATCAAACTCTCCGTAGTAAATTTTTTTCTAAAAATGTTACTCCGAGCATTTTCCTCTGGTTTTTTCAGAATAAAACTCTAGTTTTATCTCAGGGGCTTTAACAACTATTTCAAAGAACTCTTCGAATAAAGCATTTACTTTATTTTTTGAATTGATTACGCTAAAGAAATTTTTTCTTTCGTGTATTCAATTTTGGGCGACAAATATACTAAATTATTTTTCTCCTGCAAATTTTTCTTCTTTTATTTCAAATTATTTTTGTTGCAAGATCAACAACCCGACAACTGTATCCCCATTCGTTATCATACCATGACACTAGTTTAAAAAACCTTTTTTCCCCTTTCAAATTATTCTGCATTGTTGCAAGCGAGTCATAAATAGAAGCTCTTTCATCATGCACAAAATCGGTAGATACAACTTCTTCGTTACAATAACCTAAAATTCCTTTCAGGTATGTTTCTGAAGCGCGCTTCAGAAGTGCATCTATTTCTTCGATTGATGTGTCTCGCTCACTACGAAACGTTAAGTCCACAACAGATACATCGGCTACCGGTACGCGAAACGACATCCCTGTTAATTTTCCTTTTGTTTCTGGAAGCACTTCTCCTACAGCTTTTGCTGCTCCTGTAGAAGATGGGATTATGTTAATTGCTGCTGCTCTTCCGCCTCTCCAATCTTTTTTGGAGGGACCGTCAACGGTTTTTTGTGTGGCTGTATATGCATGTATTGTTGTCATTAAACCTTTTTCAATTCCAACCCCCTCTTTTAAAAGCACATATACTACAGGCGCTAAACAGTTTGTAGTACATGACGCATTTGACACAATACTATCTTTTGCTGGATCGTATTGATTATCATTTACTCCCACTACAAATGTTTTTACCCCGCCTTTTGCCGGAGCTGTAATCAATACTCGTTTTGCTCCTGCTAATATGTGCCCTTGTGCTTTTTCTCCATCCGTATATAATCCTGTTGATTCTATCACAAGGTCAACCCCTAGTTCTTTCCACGGAAGCATTGATGGATCTTTCGTTGCGGCTACACATTTTATTTTATTGTTGTTCACCACCAAAACATCATCGTCGGCAACACTCTGATTGCTTTTTTCCGTTAAAATTGTTCCCCGAAATTTTCCATGCACAGAATCATATTTCAACTGATACGCAAAATATTTTGCGTCTGTGCTTACATCTACTACGGCAACGACATCAAACTCATTACCCAACAAACCTCTATCTACAATTGCGCTAAATACTAACCTTCCTATTCTACCAAATCCATTTATTGCTATTTTTTTTGACATACTTTTTCCTCAAAAAATTTTGACTATTGTTATTAAAAATTGGGATGAAAATCTACAAAAAGACTTTGCAAAAAATAAATTTTTTTTCTTTTTTACTCTCACAAAAAAAATTTCGTAAAACTTTTGGTTTTCGTACAAGAAAGTCATTATCTTTTTCCATGTATGAATGCAACCAACGATTGTTTATGGTTTGTGGAAAACTTTTCGCACTAATTGCTTCTCTCTTTATACTATCTTTTTAAAGAAATTTTTTTTGTGGATAACTATTCATTTAGCCGTTTTATTGCGTTTTTTATCGGTGTTCGCCTGTGTGTGTTTCGTGGAAAACTTCAATGCGTCTGTTTTCTCCTAATCATTCTTTGTTCATAACTCTGTTGATTACTATTCTCTTTCTCGCTGCTAATTTCTAACTCTTTGATTTTTACATAATTACTTTTTATGGAACTTGTATCTTTACCTTTAATGAATATTACTTTCGAAAGTAATAATTTTTCCAACTATACAACAGACATTTGGAAACAATGTTTGGAAACAATTCGTCCAATTGTTTCTTCAAAAAATTTTTCCCTTTGGCTCGAACAAATTGTTCCGCTTTCTTTCGATTCCCAAAAAAATTCTTTTTCGCTTCAGGTTCCCAGTCAATTTTTTTCCGATTGGGTAGATGAGCGTTTTGGTAATTTATTGAAGTCCACTCTTTCCGATATTC
This sequence comes from Ignavibacteria bacterium, assembly GCA_016873775.1. Lineage (NCBI taxonomy): Bacteria > Pseudomonadati > Ignavibacteriota > Ignavibacteria > Ignavibacteria bacterium. The sequence goes on from VGWC01000027.1 coordinate 18,322, forward strand.
TCTCTAAGTCGGTGGACATTGAATATTCGATTAAAAAAGAAGAATCAGAAAACTCCGTTGCTCTTAGCGAGGAAAAAGAGCCGTCATTTTTCTCGCCGCCTAAAACCCCAAGTGAACAGAGTAGCAACCCTCTCAATAAATTTCCGTCGGTGTTCACAAACGGTCAAGCACAACCAGCGGTTTCTAATACGTTCAATCCCCGTTTTACTTTCGACAATTTTATTAAAGGTGACAGCAATAAATTTGCATACGCCGCCGCCGCCGCCGTTGCAAATAAAACCGGCGGAACGGAATTTAATCCGTTTGTTCTTTATGGCGGCTCCGGTTTAGGAAAAACACATTTGATTCAGGCAATCGGAAATTTTGTTTTATCGCACCAAAAAGCGAGGCGGATTCTCTACATTACTTCGGAAGAATTTACGAAAAACTTTGTGGAATCTATTCAACACGAAAAAACTATCGAGTTCACAAATTTTTACCGCTCGCTTGACGTGCTTATTGTTGACGATATTCAATTTTTCGGCGGCGAAAAAACGCTGGATTATTTCTTTCACACGTTTAATTCTTTGTATCAAGATGGAAAGCAAATTATTCTTTCCAGCGACCGTTCTCCAAAAGAAATAAAAGGAATCAACGAACGACTCATTACTCGTTTCCAAATGGGTATTACTGCTGATGTGCAACCGCCGGATTTGGAAATGCGCATCGCTATTCTTCTTAAAAAAAGCGATGCGTTAGGTGTGCGGCTCCCGCTCGATGTTGCTGAACTTTTGGCGCAAAACATTTCTACCAACGTTCGCCAACTCGAAGGGTGCTTGCATAATCTTATTGCAAAATCTTCTTTTGAAAATCAAACCATCTCTCTCGAACTCGCGAAAGACGTACTGCGAACTGTTGTTGGAGGAATTAAATCCGTTGTTACTATTCAAGATATTCAACGCGTAGTTAGTACTTACTATAATATTCCGCAGGATTTGCTCTCGCAAAAAACACGAAAACAAGAAATTGTTTTCGCACGTCAAGTTGCAATGTTCCTAGCAAAGGAATTAACAAACTCTACTTTTCTCACTATCGGTTTGCATTTTGGCGGACGCGACCACTCTACTGTAGTCCATTCTTATCAAACCATTGAAGAGTTATTTCTAAAAGATGAGAACATTCAGAATGATATTCGAAATATAAAATCGCGTTTGCAGTTTGTTGAACGTAAGTAATTCACTAATGTTACTGAAATGTGGAAAACTCAATCATACAGTAGATTACTTTGTTCTTCTATATATAAATATTTTTTTTCCACAGTGAAACAATATCTTTTCAACAAAAAAATTTTTTTTATTCCTCTAAATAAAAATAAAAAATAAACGTTTGTTCACTTTTCCACTTTTGCACAGAACTAATAATAATAGTAAAACTATAATCTTTTAAAAATTTATTTATTATAAAAAACAAATGTTTGTTGATACTCACTGCCATCTCTTCTTTTCGGAATTTGAAAACGATATTGATGACGTCATAAAAAAAGCAAACGACGTTGGTGTTCAACACATTATCGTCCCCGGCACGGATTTGGAAACAAGTAGAAAGTCCATTTCTCTTGCAGAAAAATACGAAGGTATCTATGCCGCCGTTGGTTTTCATCCGCACGATTCAAGCAAAGCAAGCGAAAACGCATTGGAAGAAATAGAGAAAATGAGTTTTCATAAAAAAGTAGTTGCCATAGGAGAAATCGGATTGGATTTTCATTATGATTATTCGCCGCGTGAAGTGCAACGAGAAATTTTTTTAAAACAAATAGAAATAGCAATACGTTGCGAACTTCCGATTATCGTTCACGACAGAGAAACAAACGGAGAAACGTACGAAACAATTTTTAAAATTGCCGAAGAAAAAAACGATTGGATGAAAACCAAACGAAACACCGACAGTAGATATCCGCATCCGCGCGGAGTGTTTCATTGTTTTGCCGGCGATAGTAACATAGCAAGAAAAGCAACTGAAAAAGGATTTTATATTTCTATTCCCGGTCCAGTAACGTTTCCTTCCAAAAAAGAAAAGAAAAATTCGATGGAAGAAGTAGTTTCACAAATAACGATGGAACATATTTTATTGGAAACAGATGCGCCATTTCTTGCTCCCGCGCCGTATCGCGGAAAAAGAAATGAGCCGTCGTACATTCCGCGAATAGCAGAAAAAATTGCTTCGCTGCAAAATGTTTCCATCGAAGATGTGGGAAGAACAAGTTCTTTTGGTGCGCATAAACTTTTTGGAATTGGAAACGCCCCAACTCCTGTATTCACGTACAAACTGAAAAATTCTTTATACATCAATCATACAATTCGATGCAATGCCGATTGTGTTTTCTGCGACAGAAAAGGCGAAGCAACAATATGGGGATATAATTTGAAAATTGAACGTGAACCTTCGAGCGAAGAAATCATTCGTGAAATTTTTGAACCGAAAAAATTTGACGAAATCGTTTTTTGCGGATACGGAGAACCAACAATTCGTCTCGATGTTTTGAAAGAAGTTTCTCTGTGGGTAAAAAAGCACGGAGGAAAAGTTCGTTTGAATACCGATGGACACGGAAGCATCATCAATAAGCGCAACATTGTTCCGGAACTCGTCGGATTGGTGGATTCGGTTTCGATTAGTTTGAACAGCATTGATAAAAAACAATACGGCGAATTGATGCGCGTGAACGCAGATATATATTTTCCCGCAATGATAGAATTTGCGAAACAATGCGTAGCAAACAATATAGATACTACGTTGACCATCGTTGATTTGAAAGAAGTAGAGGAAACACAAGCGCGAAATTTTGTAGAAAAAGAAATCGGAGCAAAATTCAGAAACAGAAAGTTTTTTTAAGAAAGAAGAACAAAAAAATACCGTATGAAAAAATTTACAACTCTCCTGATGTTATCAATCGCACTATTACATATTTCCTTTGCGAAAACGATGCAACAGGAAAAAATAAAAACCATTCTTGAAATTCAGGATTTGCGAAAAGGAAACGACAAGCGGCTTATCAGTTTATTGCGCGATAAGGATGCAACAATTCGTATGCGCGCGGCTGTTGCATGTGGAAATCTGCAAGATACAACACTTGTTGAAGAACTTTCAAAAATGTTCAGCGACAAAGAGTCAAACGTTCGCGAAGCGGTTGCATTTGCTATCGGGCAAACGGTTTCGCAAATGAGCGATACCGGAAAAAAAATGTTTGAGAAAAAAATGTTCGGAAAAAAATTATTCACGTCTCCGCGAATGCTGGAAGAGTTCGGAAAATTTTGTTCGGAAGAAGGATTGCAACAATTCTGCGATTCGTTTGCACAAGAAACGGATTCGGCAAACCGCGCGTCGCTGTTAATGGGAATTGCTCGCGCGGCAATTCGAAACGTAAAACATCCGGAAGCGACAACGTTAGCGCTTAAGCAATTCCATCACGCCGATTCCAACATCCGCAGAACTGCAATGTATGCGTTACAGCGAATCGGGTGGACATCGGAAAGCGAAGCCGCAACGGACACAATACTTTCGTTTGCAGAAGATACTGATGCAGTCGTACGAATGAATTGTGCAACCTTGCTCGGAAAAATTCCCGACGTTGCCGCGCGAACAATTCCAACAATTGTTACATTCGCGGAAAACGACAGTGATTGGCGCGTGCGTGTGAATGCAATACGTTCTCTTGGAAATCTCAAAGCGTTGTTATATCAGGGATTGTTGTTCTCGTTGATGCCGCTTTCAAAAGATTCGAACGAACACGTTTCGCTTGAAGCAATAAAAGTGATAGGAAATTTTACTCCGGATGATTCTCTTCGCGATAATTTGCGTACGGAACTTTGGGAAATACTTCTTTCCGTAACGCAGAACAGAAGCGGAAAATATTCTCTTCGCCAGCAGGGAGAAGCCGCCGTATCGTTTGCAAAAATATTTTCTGAAAAAGCGGAAGGATATGTACTTCCGTACCCAAAAACTGCGAAGCAACTCAACGCGCGATATATCGAAAGTCAATCGTATGTGTTCACTGAAACGTCGTATCGCCGCTTGCTCGATTATGCTTCTTCAAACGATGCGCTCTTTGCGCGAACAGCGATTGACGGTTTGCGAAATTACTTCAAGCACAATCCGAAAGAAACTGCAAAGAAACACGAAACGTATATCAAACTAATGGAGATGCTTGATTCGAACGATGTTGCGGTGCTTACTTCCGTTGTTCAACTTCTTGGCGATTCGCTTTTTGTTCGCGAAATCAGCGTGCTTCCGCTTATCGAATGTTACAAGAAACAGCAGTATCCCGATGGATTAGAAGTAATGCAGGAAATTCTTTCGACACTTGGAAAAATAAAAAGTGAAAAAGCCATTGCATTTCTTGAAGAGCAGTTGAAGTTTGACGATAAAACAATTTCGCTCGCATCTGCTAAAGCGTTGAAAGAAATTACGGGAAAAGATTACGCTGCGAAAATTGCAAGAGGAACAAAACCCATACATACGGATCTCGACTGGAAATTTCTATTTGCGCTGAAAGAAACAACAGAAGTGGAACTAATCACCAACAAAGGAAACATTTCTCTCGAATTGTATGTGAACGATGCGCCGTTCACGGTGATGAATTTTTTGAAACTTGCGCAAACAATGATTGCAACACACGAAAAATATTATGCGAATACATTTTTTCATCGTGTCGTTTCCAATTTTGTCATTCAGGGAGGAGACCCGCGCGGCGATGGATGGGGAGGACCGGGATTTGCAATTCGTTCAGAGTTTTCGTTGCGGAAATATGACGATGTTGGAGTTGTTGGAATGGCGAGCGCGGGAAAAGATACCGAAGGTTCGCAATTTTTTATCACGCATTCTCCTACGCCGCATCTTGACGGACGCTATACAATTTTCGGAAAAGTTGTTAGCGGAATGGAAGTTGTGAACAGTATTTTTGTGTGGGACCAGGTTGTGGAAGTGAAAATAAAGTAAATTGAAATTCAAGTGTAGTGCTGGTTGACAGTGAAGTTCTCCGAAATCCTTCACCGCGGCAAGCGGCAAAACGTTGCCAGCAATGTTAAACGACAGGTGGACATGACCATTTGTAAAGTCATCGGGGACAGTCCCACAAGAGAATTTCGCTGGAAAATTCCTCACGGCTTGACCGCGGTTTTCGGGCGGACAATCTTTTAACTTTACAAACAACGATTTCAAAAAATAAGTGGAGCAATAACTGCGAACAAAATTTACAAACAAATAACAACTATGGAAAACACAAGAAAAAAAATCCTTCGCATTCACGGTACATTACTAATCGTGATGGGAGTTGCAATGGCAATCAACTGCACTATCGGAATGATGCAAGGAATCGGATTGTACAAATTTCTTCAGACCGACAAGATGGGACACGTGGGGTTGTATCAGGCATATTTGCTTGCAGGTTTGATTGGAGTGGTTCTGTGGACAGGTTCATTTCAAGAAAGAGTCAGAAAATGGAATCGCATCGGTGCACTATTTCATGCTCTTGTTCTCACTGTCTATGTAATTCATTGGAGTTTTTTCTTAACTATTGACAATGGAGAATTCATGCGGAATTCAGGCGTAGTTTTTCATCTTGTATTTCTTTCCCTTGAATCTTATGCAGTTTTTTTTAAGTAATTTTTGATAAATATGGAAAACATTCGCCAAAATGTGAGACGATGGAATATGCTTGCTGCACTCTTTCATGTAGCGCCGGCGTTCACAAATATTATCTATTGGGAATTTTACAAAGTTCTCAATATTGAAACCATTAGAACAAACGCAACGATTGGACGTTTTGTTTCATCACGATGGATTCATTTGCCGCATTCAAAAATTATTTCCGTGTGGACAGAAACGCAAGACAGAAACACTGCTGGCAACATCGGGCTTGCGAAAATGGCGGCTGACAAATAATTTGAAAGTGTGTGCAAGTAATTATCTTTGTGCCGCTCGACAGTTTTGTGCTCCGAAACCCGCCCGAACGCAAAGCCCGAAAACGTTGGCAGCAACCCTAAAAAAAGACAGACACGAAAAACAAAATAAATATGAGAAGAATAATCACAACATTTTTTTTGTTGCTGACAATGAGTCAAGTTAACGCACAGTTAAACTTAGCCCCTATCACCCAACTTTTGACTGACAGCATTGCTTCAATAGGACAATTAGGACAAAATGCGGGCTTCATAATTATTCGTAATGACACCATCATCTACCAACAATATTGGGGAACTTGGAATAATAATACTTATCAACCAATTGCTTCGGGCTCAAAATTGCCTTCGATGGCATTATTAATGAAACTTATTGACGAAGGTTATCTTTCTCCAACTGACACCGTTCAAAATTATTTACCGAGTTTTAGCGGAAAACCCATTATGACGCTGCATCAGTTAATGAGCCATACATCTGGTTTGCCAGAACAATCATCCTATATATCCGACAACAGTATCACGCTTGAACAAGCTGTTAATAATATTGGAACAAGCACACCAATGACCACTTATGCGCCCGGAACAGCTTTTCAATATGGTGGCGTAAGTATGCACGTTGCAGGAAGAATGGCAGAAATAGCTACAGGAACACGTTGGGACACGCTATTTCAACAAAAAATTGGTATTGCTTTGGGTTTAAGCAATACAGACTATGTTGCATTAGGTAATACAACTAACTTCCGTATTGCGGGTGGTATGGGGACTACAATGCCCGACTTTGCCAAAGTTGTGAATATGCTTTTAAAATATGGCAAGCACAATAACAATCAGATTGTTGATTCATTGACCGTGAAAATGATGCAGAGCGACCAAACAAATGGTGTTCCACTTATTGGGACTCCGTATTCAGGCGATTCACTTAGGCAAAATTTCAGATATGGCTATGGTGTTTGGTTAGAAGAAGAAACCAACGGACAAATAACACAGTTCGGAAGTCAAGGAGCATTTGGATTTACGCCTTGGATTGACCGTTGCAGAAATATTGTTTGCGTGTTATTTGTAAGAAAAAACGTAAGTAGCATTCAACCAACTCATACTGAACTCAGAAATTTAATAGAACAATTGATTCCAATAAAACTTGAAAAACCGATTATTACAGCAAATGGAAATCAACTACAATCCAGCTATCAACAAGGTAATCAATGGTATTTTAACGACACCTTATTACAAGGTGAAACCAATCAAATAATCACACCGACACAAAACGGAAACTACGCAGTAAAATATATCTCACCAGAAGGATGTGAAGTATTTTCTGACGAATTTAATTATGCTGTGACTAGTGTAGAATTTGTAGGAAGTCAATCCGAAATATCAATTTATCCAAATCCTGCTCCTAATTTATTTAAAGTAAACACACATCGAGACAGTCCTTCCACCATTGAAGTTTATGACATAACGGGAAGAAAAATACAATATAAAAGTTTTTCAAAGAACACATCCATTGACATTTCTGAACAATCCAAAGGAGTTTACTTTATTAGAGTAAATATTGACAACTTGACCTACATAACCAAAGTTATCAAACAATGACAAGAAGGGCAGCCGCCAACAGCAGTTTGCCTCAATGGCGGGTGAAGTGGTTAATTGAACATTCTTCTTCGCATCAACTTTTGTGGTGCATTGACGAACAGTAAAACATTCTGACATTACATTTTAGGAACAAACAAACAACAAACAGAAATGAGAACAATAACCAAAAACTATAAACCACTTATTTGGACTTTGACCATTGCAATAAATTCCCTTATTGCAATAGCGTTCTTTTTACCGGACATCGACCTTTTGAAACGTTACGACTTTTCATTTTTACCTTTACTAAATGCTATTCTCAATAGTTTGACATTTATTTCATTAATCATTGCTTTGTTTGCAATTAAACAGAAAAACATCAAGATACATAAGACGTTTATTTTTTTGGCTTTGTTCTGGACAGGAGTTTTTTTAATTTCGTATTTGCTATATCATTTTTCAACGCCATCTACAAAATTTGGCGGACAAGGACTGATCCGATACATTTACTTTTTTATTCTTATGACACATATTTTTTTAGCGGCTATCATTGTTCCAATTGCATTGATTACAATCGGACGTGGACTGAATATGGAAGTTCCTCAACACAAAAAAATTGCACGGTGGACAATGCCTTTATGGTTGTATGTATGTTTGACAGGAGTTATTGTTTATCTAATGATTTCGCCTTACTATGTTTAACATCACAAGACAACAATTGCCGCCTTCGTCAATACCCAACCCGCAACACATTCACGTATTCATCAGAACGTAATTGACGTATACTGGCTATTGGTTAATCCAATCTTGGACGAAGAATTCCATTGTTTGTCGGCATCAAAGACAAAATAAAACTAAACCGATTGACTACTCGACAATTTACTTGCGGGGTAACGGAACTGAATTACACAGTGGAGAGACAATAACAACGAAACCCCGCAAAAAAATACAAAGAGTTGCAACGCATCCTACAAACAATCGCATGTTGCCCCCAATTTGCTTTTACCCGAACGCTCAAAAAGAAACTGCATAATAACTAATCGGGAAACAACATTCTGAAACTCTAAATCCAAAAGGAATATCAATCAAGTTTTTACGAATTCCCCCATAGTACTTCCTTCACAATTTATACATACTTTTACTGCAAATTTTTTTCACTTCTCACGAACAACATCATCTCTTATGAAATCCGAATCCTTTACACTGAGTTCGCAAATGATTTCGCTTCTGGAAAAGAACGGAATAACCATAGCAACGCCAATTCAAAAAGAAATTATTCCAGCAATCATCGAAGGACGCGATGTGCTTGCGCAATCGGAAACGGGTTCGGGAAAAACATTGAGTTTTGCAATTCCGATTATCGAGCATATAAATCACCGCGACGGGATGCGCGCATTGGTGCTTGTTCCCACGCGCGAACTTTGTATGCAAATTACCGAAGAGTTTTACAAATTTTCGCACGGAAAACATATCGGAATTGTTCCCGTGTATGGAGGCGCATCCATCAACAATCAAATCCGCAAACTGAAATCAGCAAACATCATTGTTGCAACACCGGGAAGATTGATTGATTTGCTTCGTCGCCGCGCGCTGAAACTCGACACGATTCAATATCTTGTTGCGGACGAGGCGGATAGAATGCTCGATATGGGATTCATCAAAGACCTCGAAAAAATTCTTCAGTATCTACCGCAGCAACGGCAAACATTGATGTTCAGCGCAACGGTATCGAAAGAAATTGAAACACTCAGCGGGAAATATCTCGTGAACCCGAAACACGTGCGATTGGAATCCAAAGTGCAGCCGTTTTTTCTTCATCAAACGTATTACAAAACATCGAATGAAAAGAAAACGCCGTTGCTTATCAGTTTGCTGAAACGCGAGCGGGAACTTGCGCTTGTATTTTGCAACCGAAAACGCGAAACGGTGAAACTTGCAAAACAACTTGTTGCGAACGATATTCCTGCAAAATGTTTGAACGGCGATATGTCGCAGCAGTTGCGGGAAAAGGTAACCAATGAATTCCGGCAGAAAAAGTTTTCCGTTCTTGTTGCTACCGATGTTGCTTCGCGCGGATTGCACATCGAAGATATTTCGCACGTGTATAATTACGAAATTCCGAAGGACGTGGAATCGTACACGCATCGCGTTGGAAGAACAGCGCGCGCGGGGAAAAAGGGTGATGCAATTTCGTTGGTAGCGAGCGGAAACGAAATGAATTTTTTCCGTCAAATTCTTTTTACGTACAAAGGAGATATCGTGTTGAAAGATGCGGGAAAAATTCCGATTGAACGTTTGGAAACAACAGATGTGCAACCATCGAGAATGAAAAAAGATGAAGTAGTGTTTGAGCGAAAAAAAACAGAAGAGAAAGCCGCGCCGCGACCGAAGAAAGAAGAATCGTTTTCAAAAAAGAGGGAAGAACGAACGTACGAAACGCGAAATAGGAAGAAACGATTTGGTTCTCGTTTTCAGCGCGAAGAACGGTATGGGGCGGAAAGAGCAGAACACCCGTTTTCTCGCAAAAAGAACGAGAAGAAGTTTTCACAAAAAACGAATGAGCGTTTTAGGAAGAGGAAAAAGAGAGAGCAATTTCCGCTTGAGAAAAGTAACGAAAAACAATTTGCGCCCCCAAGAGAAAAGAAAGAAAAAAAGCACGCGCGGTTTTGGGAAGAACAGTGGAAGGAATTGCTGAACGAGTAACTGATGTTGCGTAGGAAAGAAATTTTCCACAAACATCAATGGTTGTGCTAAAAAAAAATCCCGATACATCGGGATTTAACCCAAAAGAATCGTTGATGATTCTTTTTTCGTCCAGCAAGACCGTTTACGGTCTTGAGGATGTCATAACATAGTGTTCTAACGCTACACACTAGAAAATTGTCTCTAAAAGGAATGCAACAAATTTTTTGGGTGCTATATCCTTTTATCACAAACGACGGTTTTTCCAACCGAAGCCAATTCTTCTATTGCATTTACAAGATTCTCCCACAAATATTTTTGCTTTTCTATTTTTACCTGCGCGGCAAATTCTTCTTTCTTATTCTCCGAAAAGAATTTTTGAATTGCAACGGCAAGTTGTTCGGGATTATTTGGTTCAACGACGAATCCTGCTTTTCCATCGGGAACAATTTCTGCAAGCCCTCCAACATTTGTTGTAATCACCGGTTTATCAAAGTTAAATGCAATCTGCGCAATGCCGCTTTGTGTTGCTGATTTATACGGAAGAACAATCGCATCACTTGCGGAGAAATAAAACTTCACTTCATCGTTCGCAATATAATCCGAAACAAAACGAACTTTGTTTTCCACGCCCAATTCTTTTGCAAGTGAGCGATACTGTTGTTCATCATCATAAAACTCGCCGACAATAAGTGTTTTTACATTTTCAATTTTTTGCATTGCGTACAGTAAAACATCTAATCCTTTATACGCACGAACATATCCAAAAAATAAAATGATGTTTTCATTTTCTCCGATTCCGATTTTCTTTCTGGCAACATTTGGTTCGACCGTTGTACCGAAAATTTCATACACGGGATGAGGAATTTTTCTGTACGGCATTTTTGGAAAAAGCGTTCGCAAATCTTTTTCAACGGAATCGGATTGCACAATCGCCGAATCCGCAAAGTGAAATGCATATTTTGTAAAGAGCGTATCGCCGGGACGTTTTTCATGCGGAAGAATGTTGTCGCAAATCATCATAACGCGCGTGTGTTTATTGCGTTTTGCGATTGCGGCTATTGTTCCGTAACTCGGTCCAAAAAACGGAAGCCAATACTTGAATAAAATTAAATCCGGTTTTCGTTTTCGAATTTCATTTCCCACGGATATCCAATTGAAAGGATTAATCGAATCAATCAACATTTCTGCTTTGACGGAAAATAATTCTTCACCGTCGGTTGCATTTTCGACTTGCGTTTTTCCCGGAAATAAAATTTTCGGATACTGTCGCTTGAACGAAATGATTTCTACGTTGTGCTTTGCTTTCAATAAATATTTTGCAAGCAACGCCACGTAGTGCGCAATTCCTCCGCGAAGCGGATAAGCAGTTCCGATAATGATGACGTTCATTCGTTGGTTTGTTGGTTGGTTCGTTTGCTG
>VGWC01000028.1 GCA_016873775.1 Ignavibacteria bacterium
TCCATTTTTTTTTTTTGAATAATCTTCGGAATTACATTCATCGAATCGTTCTTCGTATCTTTTGCCCGAAAATGGAATTTTGGAAGAAAAACTTATATATTCTTTGGGGAACACAATTCCTCGCAATGCTGGGAATGAATCTTATCGTTCCTTTCCTTCCTTTTTTTATCCGTCAACTTGGCGTACGCGAACCAAACGAACTTGCACAATGGAGCGGCTTGGTTTTTGCGGGACCGTTTTTCACAGCATTTATTGCAACTCCGCTTTGGGGAACGCTGGGCGACAAACACGGAAAAAAAATCATGGTCGTGCGCGCAATTGTTGGACTTGGTTTGTCTCAAATTCTCATTGGATTTTCTGCAAATGTATATCAACTTTTTATTTTTCGGATGCTTCAAGGAGCAATCAGTGGATTTATTGCCGCCAATCTTGCGCTGGTATCCACTTCGACACCGAAAGAAAATATCGGATATGCGTTGGGAATGTTACAAACCGCTACTTCACTCGGAACGGTACTTGGACCAGCAATCGGAGGAGTGCTTGCAGATATCATCGGTTATCGCGAAATATTTTTTGTGGTTGCTGTGCTATGTTGCGTCGGCGGATTTGTTGTTTTTAAATTTGTTCAAGAAATCCCCCAACAAACGGAAGCGAATATATCATTGTCCGTAATTTCAAATTTCAAATTTATGTTCACCAATCGGCAACTTGCGACAATCGGTGTTACAATTATTCTTTCACAAGGTGCAGCGTTAATGATTGAACCGATGTTTGCATTATTTGTTGAAAGTTTCAAATTAACCACGCAATATCTTTCAACACTAACGGGAATTATCATTGCAGTTTCCGGTGTGTTTATGGTCATATCTTCTCCTTGGTGGGGAAAGCGAAATGATGTTTTGGGTTACAAGAAAAATATTTGTTTTGCTTTAAGTGGAACAGGAATTGCTTACATTCTGCATCTCATCGTTCCGAATTTATTATCGCTTGGTGTATTGCGAGCGGGACTTGGATTTGCGCGCGGTGGAATATTACATTCATTGTTTTCGCAAGTAAGTTTGCTTTCTCCGAAAAACCGAAAGAGTGGTCTCATCGGGGTTGCATCAAGTTTAGCAGTATTTGGGAATATGATTGGTCCTGTATGCGGAGGATATATTGCAAAGCACTTTGGTATTCTATCAGTATTTTATGTAAACAGTTTTCTCTTTCTCGTTGCGGCGTTCATCGTTTGGAAATTTTTTCAAGATATTCCAAAACAAGCGAGCAATGAATCAACGGATGTTGTTGAAATTATCGAGTAATGATAGAAAAGACTCACTGTTATTTCGTTGGCACAACGAATAACCGTGTTAATGTTGAATTTAAATTCGCAACAGAGAATTGATTCTCGCTACAATCATATCAATTGCCACAAAATTTTCACCTCCTCGTTGCAAAATAACATCTGCCCATCGTTTGCTCGGTTCGACAAATTCCAAATGCATAGGTTTAACAGTTTGATTGTATTGCTCTATTACAGATTCAATAGTGCGACCACGTTCGAGTAAATCGCGTTTTAATCTGCGAAGCAACCTTTCATCAGCATCAGTATCTACGTAAATTTTTACATCAAATAAATCACGAAGTTCTTTTTCAACAAAAAGTAAAATTCCTTCAACAATTATTACATCGCGCGAATGAATAATTTGCGTTTCTTGAAGGCGGCGGTATGTTTTGAAATCATACATTGGCTGATGTATTGCAACTCGCTGACGAAGTAATTTCAGATGTTGAACAAGTAAACACGTTTCGAGGGCGTTGGGATGGTCGAAATTGATATCTTCAGGAGAAAGTCCATCGAATCCGGAAATATCCTTGTAATACGAATCGTGTTGAATCACAACAATACGTTCGTTATCAAGTTTCTCTCTGATGCGTTCAGTAATAGTCGTTTTTCCTGAACCGGTTCCCCCGCAAATGCCAATAATCAGTGGATGTTCCATAAAGTTAATTCTTTAAAAAAATATATGAAGAAACCAAACAGTGAAAAACGACAATCAAAGTGTGAATCGAAGTATTTTTTGAAAATTATCATTAGAAATTTAGTATGAAGAGTAGTATATTAGCCCACAAACAAAAAAGTTTTGACCCGTATTTTCTTTGTTCAAATATTATTGTTTAAACTAGCACATGAGTGTTGTCGCAATTTCACATAGATTACAAAATCAAACTTATCCCGTAATTCTAAAGTTTCTTTTTTGTTGCATAATCGCAGGACTATTTCATTCACAGAATAATGCACAAATACGAGTCTATTTCAACAAAAGTGTTGATACATCGTGGAAACGATTTGGAATAAGCGCGCAAGGCAATATCGTTGTTTACAGAAAACTTATTGAGAGAATTCATCAAGCAACATATTCGATTGATATTGCGATGTATTCAATGAGCATAGACAGTATTTCATACGCTCTCATTAGCGCAAAAAAACGCGGTGTGAAGGTTCGGTTCGTTTATCGTAATACTAATAATGGCGACATTTACCAATCATCCGTTGCAATGCTGCGCGATTCTGGATTGCATATAATTCAGCGAAAACAATCAAGCGGCATTATGCACAATAAATTTTTTGTGTTTGATGCGCGGGATTCGTTGCAACAAAATCCTGGAGTGTTCACTGGTTCATTAAACTTTACTTTCACAGGTCAAAATGACGATTGGAATAATGCTATAGATATTACAAATCGCCCACTTGCATTGACATATACAAAAGAATTTGAAGAAATGTGGGGAACCGCAGGAGATATTGGTGATACGGCAAATGCAAAATTCGGTTCATTCAAATCCGATAATACTCAGCACACATTTATTGTCGGCGGAAAAACCGTTGAATGTTATTTTTCTCCTTCTGATGGAACGAACGCAAAAATTGCAAACGCTTTAAGTACAGCAACATCAAATATTTCATTCGCATTATTGAGTTTTACTCGACAAGAAATCGTTGATTCTATGAAGAAACGAAATAAAAATTTCAACGCTACCGTACGTGGAATTATGGAACAAGCAGATGTTCCTGCCGTCTTCGATTCGCTTGTAACGTTCGCACAAATGTACAAACATACAAGCACAGGACTTTTTCATCATAAATATGCAATTATTGACGAAGGAAAAACGACTGCAAAACTTATTACCGGTTCCCACAATTGGTCTTTGAGCGCAAACACTACAAACGACGAAAATACGTTAATCATTCACAACGACACGATAGTAAATTTATATCTTCAAGAATTTGAAAAACGTTTGAAAGATGTTGGAAGTATTATCACTGGAAATATTTTCAACGATGTGGATAGCAATGGAATTCAGAACAACGGCGAAACAGGCGCAGAGAGTTTGCAAGTGAATCTCATTTGGGGCGATACGCTAACAACTCGTTCAACTGCAAACGGAAATTATCAATTTACGACTGCTCCGTTTGGAATTTCATCAGTACGTTTTGGAACGAATGCAAACTGGACGCAAACATTTCCAGCAAATAACAGTGGATATTCAGTTACGGTAACTTCGATGGGACAAAATTTTACAGGAAAAAATTTTGGCGCACATCAAACTGTCATCGCTCCTCCAACACCAATTGCTCCAAGTTTTATTCGCGGAATGATATTTCACGATGTAAACGCAAATGCAAATTTTGAAAACTCCGAAACAGGACTTAATGGATGGACTATTACCATTAGCGGCGATACTTCATTTTCTACGATAACAAATGAAGACGGATATTTTTCTTTCGATAGTCTTACACCGGGAACCTATCAGATTCTATATTCCTTACAAGAACAATGGTTTCAAAGTTTTCCTTTCAATCTCTCGCAGTACGAAATTTCCATTGATAGCGGCGGAACTATTGTTGAGCAAATACATTTCGGTTTGTATCAAACGGGAAATATATCGGGAACTGTGTTTCACGACCTTAACGCAAATGCTCTTCGAGACAATAACGAAAACGGAAATCAAAATTGGAAGATCTATTTACAAACTTCAACACTCGAGTCAACGCTCACCGATGCAAACAGCAATTATTCATTTACAAACATTATTCCTTCGGCGTATGTTGTTGCTGCTGAGTTAAAAAATAATTTTATACAATCTTTTCCTGCTTTTCATCATTTCAGCGGAACAATATCTTCTGGTCAAACAATATCGAACTTGACGTTTGGATATTTTCAAAACGGAACAATCACAGGAATTATTTTCAACGATATCAATGCCAACGCTGTTCGCGACAATAACGAAAGCGGAATCCAAGACTGGAAAATTTATCTACAGACTTCGAAACTCGAATCTACGTTTACCGATGCAAATGGAAGTTACACGTTCTCGAATATTATTCCTTCGGCGTACGTTTTAACGACGGAGACAAGAGAAGGATTTGTAAAAACATTTCCCTCAACAAATAATTACAATGGAATTCTTTCTTCAGGAGAAACGATTGCTTCATTGAATTTTTCATATTATCAAACGAGTTCGATTACCATTAAAAAAATCATTGACAGCGACGGAACTCTTTCTACCTTGAATGACAGAGTTGGAACACTGTGGCAACTGTTTTTGTATAAAAATTCTGTTGCAAACGAAAACCTCATTTCTTCGGTCAATGATTCAGTATTTTCAATTTCACAACTTCCACCGGGAATATATGTTGTCGCAGAAAGCGAAAGCACATATTGGAAACACTTGACAAACACAATTTCAGGAACAACAACGAGCGATACGGGAACAACAGTTTCTTTTTCAATTTCTAACGGAGCACATGCAAACATAACGTTTATCAATTCCCGATTGGATACGACTTCGTATCGAACGTTTTCGCAACTTTCGTTCGGTGGAAAAGCACAATCGTTACGACAACCAAAGAATAAACCATTACCGATACCAAACGCTAATAATATTCGCGACACGGTATTTTCAAAGCGGTTTAAGAAAAAAGACGGAGGATTAGTTGTGGGCGTTGCGAGAAAAGATAGCGCAAAAATGTACGGATGGATTCGCGCAACAGATTCTAAATCGTTAATCAATTTTCTTCCGTTGTCGGGAAAAGCGCAACCGTTCGATTCCTTAGGGAAAAAATTGTTTGTCAAGGAATTTCAACTTACAGCACAAAGCGGAAAAAGTTTATTGAAAAAAGGATTCAACAATCATTTGGTTGGCGAATTGCTGGCGTTGCGAATGAACATTACAGCAAGTGAACTGGAAATAACACCAAAGAAATTCGGAAAACTACAATTTGTTGACGAATCAAACCCTGTATGCAATGAAAAAACCCTTGAAGAAATTGCACGTATAACGGATACGGCATTAACTCAATGGCGCGGAAAAGATTCATTATTGTATGATTATTTAGATTCAGCAATAACGAAAATAAATAATGCATTCACTGCTCCCATTGATAGCCCGTATAACGGCGTGTTTTATTTCAAAGGAGCAGCGCAATTGCACCAAATAGATTTTCTGAAGAAACGACAGGAAAAACATTTTCCGTTTGTTTCTCCTTCCTATGAAAAAGAAAACCAATATTCTGCTCTTGCGTTATTTGAAAATTATCCGAATCCTTTTAATCCAATAACGTCTATTAGTTTTCATATACCGGCAACGAGTTCATCAAATCGAATTACATTAAAAATATATTCGCTTCTCGGAAAAGAAATAGAAACGCTCTTAAACAATCAAATCATAGAACCCGGATTACATCGTTATTCTTTTGATGCATCGCAATATTCGAGCGGAATCTATTTTTATACACTTTCAACAAACAACAGCACTATTTTGACAAAAAAAATGATATTGCTAAAATAACAATTTTATATACTTATTCCAGAACGTATTTTTATGAAACAGAAATTCCTACAACTTTTACTAATTCTCTTTCTGTCAAGTTCACCACTATGGAGTCAAGCAACGTTTATGTCCATAACCAACGGCAACTGGAATGACTTCGGAACATGGCTGAAAATTTCTGGGAATGACGAGGATGGAATTCCAGACGCGAATGATTCAGTTCGCATTGCAGTTATTCAAACTGATACCGTTACTGTAAATACAAATTTCAATGGAGCATGTGCAAAAATTGAAATAGGCTCATCTCTCACTGCTTCGGGAGGACTTCTGAAATTCGCAAATAGTACCAGCACATTAACTGTCGGAAACGTCATTTTATATCAATCAACTGATGTTGTTTCGAGAATAATTGACATAGGAAACGGAATGTTGACGGTTTTACAAGGACTTTCATTTGAAGCAACAGATTCAACATCGAATCATAAAACCATTGTCAAAATAACGACAGGAATTTTAACAGTGAACGGAAATATTCTTTTTCATTCAACAAATGCTGCAAATGCTGTACTTGATATGTCGAGCGGCGCAGGACGAATCAATCTCAGTGGCAGTATTACGCTCGATAGTGTCGGTACAATATCCACAGCAGAATTAGGCAGCATTATTAATTTCAGCGGAACTACATCTCAAATTGTTCCTCTCGATATTCCCGGTTTCGTGTACGAAAATATTTACATCAACAACACAAGCGCCGATGGGGCACGATTGAATGGAAATATCACTACTTCAAACGTAACAAGTGATTTGAAAATTCAAGTAGGAAAACTAAAAACCGGTTCGTTTTCGATTACAGGAAATGCCTCCAAGACAATTCAAATTGATAGCGGTGGAACTCTTACGCTTGGCGATAGTAGTTCCACAACAGGTTTTCCAACGGGATATGGAACTATCGTATTGAATTCTTCAAGCACCGTAATTTATGCGGGAGGAAATCAAACGGTAGGAAATATTTCCGGGGGGTATGGAAATTTAGTTTTGCAAAGCGGATTAAATTCTGCGACAAAAGTGATGCCCGGAACTGATGTAACAATCATTGGTTCGTTCACTGTGCAAGCAGGAAGCGGAACATCTGTTCTTGTTACTGCGAACAGCAACATCACCATTGGAAAAGATGTCATAATCGGAAGCGGCGGTGTTTTAGGATTTGGAAATTTTTCTCACAGCGTCGGAAGAAACTGGACAAACAGCGGAGGATTGTTTTTTCCTTCGCAAAGCACGATTACGTTTAATGGAAGTACACAACAAACACTCGATGGACCAACGTATTACAATATTGTATTTTCCGGTTCGGGAACAAAAGTTGCAACGGCAAGTTTAGCAATATCCGGAAATGTAACGATTAGCAACGGAACTCAATTTAATGGAGGAAGTTTTGACCATTCTGTTCAAAAAAATTGGGTGAACAATGGAGCGTTCCTTTCAACAGGAAAAGTTACGTTCAACGGTTCATCTGCACAATCCATTGATTCTTCGGGTTTTTACAATATTGCGTTTAGTAATTCGGGAATAAAAACTCCAACGAATCCACTGACAGTTTTACACGATGTAATTATCAACAACGGAGCAACGTTCAACGGAAACAGTTTTTCGCATACTGTTAACGGCAATTGGACTAACAACGGAACATTCACTCAAACAGGAACGACCATTACTTTTACGGGAACAGATACGCAATGGATAAGCGGTAGTCCGTTCAATAATGTCGTTGTCAACAAAAGTAGCGGAATAGCGATATTAACGGGTAACGCCGATATTGATGGAAATTTTTCAGCCACTTCCGGTACATTCGATGCTTCTTCGTTTGTCATTGACAGAACTTCAACGGGAGGAACATTTACACTGGGAAACAATACAACATTCAAACTTGGAGGAACGAATAGTTTTCCTATTCGATTTTCTACACTCTCGTTTTCAAATTCTTCGACAATAGAGTATAGCGGAATAACGCAGTCATTAACACTTGAAAATTACAAGAATCTCATATTAAGCGGAACAGGAATAAAAACTGTTGGACTCAATACAAACATTGCAGGGAATATAACGGTGCAATCGGGAGCGACGATTAATGCAGCAATGTTCACTGTTAACGGAAGCGGAACAAGCAATCTCGATATTTATGGAGGCATAAAAATTCCAGGCGCATCACTTACATCAAGTTATACAAATTTTGATACGATTTCTCTCAAAGCCAGCAACACGGTAGAATATTCCGGAGGAAATCAAACAATTGACTCAACGCTTGCATACACCAGCATTTCTTTTAGCGGAAGCGGAACAAAAACAATTCTAAAAGCACTGACACTCACGGGCGGAATTACCGTTGACGCAGTTACCGTGAACGGAAACACATTTTCCCATTCATTTGGAGGAAACTGGACGCTAATGAACGGAGGAAGTTTTTCTTCAGGCGGAACGATTACATTCAACGGTTCAAATCAAAATATTTCTGAGGCATCGTTTAACAATGTTGCTTTTTCAGGAAACGGAACAAAATATGCGATTGGAAATCTCACCGTTGGTGGAACGTTCACCATATCGAGCGGAGCCGCGTTTAACGCAGGACTATCTACGCATTCTGTGCAAGGAAATTTTGTGAACAATGGTACATTTTATGATTCAACAAGCACGTTTGTTTTTAACGGAACAAATGCCCAGTTAATTGCTGGAGCAACGTTTGAAAACGTAACTCTGAACAATTCAAGCGGAGCATCGCTAACAAAATCTATTTCCATTAACGGAACTCTGAACATACTTTCGGGAAACTTAACAACAAACGCTGATAGTGTTATTCTTAATTCATCTGCTGTGTTGATAGAGAACGGAGAAAATCAAGTCAGTGGTAAAATTCGTACATCGCGCATCATACTTCAGAATGTTACAAACACTTTCGGCGGAATCGGTATTGAAATCAACGCAGGCGCAACATCACCTGGTCAAACTGCTGTATCAAGAAAAACAGGAACTGCATTAAGCGGAACCGGAGTATATTCTTCCCATAAATCCATCAAACGATATTTCGATATTGCTCCCGCAGTCAATTCCAACTTGAACGCAGTTGTAACGTTTCATTACATTAATTCGGAAGCCGATACACAAAACGAATCGAAACTTTCTCTATGGAAAACGACAAACAATGGTACTTCTTGGATGAAAATTGTCGGAACTGTTGATACGTCTGCAAATACTATTGTCATTGATAGCGTGCAAAGTTTTCACAGATTCACTGCCGCTGACAGTGCAAATAATTTAACACCGGTTACAATTACCATTAGAAAATTTGCAGACGCTGATGGAAATATTACGACGACAAACAATTGGACAAAAAAGAAATGGAATTTGCAACTCAGAGAAAATTCTGTCAACGGAACCTTATTGAGTGAAGTAACGAACGATAGCATTCTTTCACTGAGCAATCTGTCAGAAGGAACGTATGTCGCCATCGAAGCGGATAGTGCGCGTTGGAAACATCTTGGTTATAGAAGAAATTATGGTACGCCGACGGAAGATACGACCAACAATTATGTTGTCATCAATGCAAATGGCGGAGAAACACAAACGGTAGAATTTATCAATTATATTCCCAATAATGTAACGATCAAAAAAGTTCAGGATGTGGATTTAAATTTCAATACAACTACCGACAGAAGCGCAAAAAGATGGAAAATGTATTTATATAAAAATTCTGTATCTCAAGCGAACTTGCTCGATTCAGTAGATTCCGATACGTTGCTCGCTCGTGGAAATCTCGGAGACGGTACGTATGTTGCTAAAGAAGCAGATAGCACGGGATGGAGTGTGCTGGGTTATCTTTTGGATACAAATGCAACGCAAAGCACTTCGAAAACAGTTACGTTTACTGTAAGCGGAGGACAATCGCGCACCGTAACATTTGTCAACAAATATCCCGCAAAAATTACTGTGCGTTTTTATCGTGATACTGATGGACTACTAGCAACTACTTCTGATAAAAAAGGAAAAAAATGGTCTATGAAGTTGTACAAAGATTCCATTTCTGCTTCTTCGCTGATTGACACGGTAAAATCCGATAGCGTTTTAAAATCATCTGATCTTGTAGCGGGAACATATATTGTAACCGTTGCTGATAGCGGCGGAAATTGGACAAATATCGGAACTGTGATTGATTCCACTACAATAAAAAGCGCCGGAAGAACAAGTGATACAATAACAGTAACAACAGGAAATTCAAGAGAAATTTGGTTTGTGAATTTCAACGCAAACAATATTACCATAAAAGCAATGGAAGACCAAGATGGCAATATCAGTTCTTCTACAGACAGAATTGCGCATAATTGGCATTTGCGTTTGTATAAAGACTCTATTAGTGCAACTAAACTCTTGCAAGAAGTAACCTCCGATACACAAATTACTGCTCTTAATGTAGGCGATGGAACATATTATGCGCTGCAAGTTGATTCTACGCTATGGACTGATTTGCGCACTGTTGCTTATGGAACTCCGGAAATTTCACTCTTGAGCGATACGATGACCTTGAGTTTAACCGGAGGAAAAATATACAACATACAATTCTTACACTACAAACCGGATAAATCTAAATATCGTACGTTTTTACAGAGCGATTACACGAAAAAAACCATTAAGTTAAAAGTCAAGAAAGGATTGCTTCGACCAATGCCCAATGGAGGAAACGTACGCGATACTGCATTTGCAAAAATATATAAGAAAACTCCAGCACTATTCGGTATAGATAAAACAGACAGCGCCGCATTCTACGGATGGCTTGTGCTTTCCAGCGGAAACAATGTTCGTTCTTCGCTCCCTCACGACGGAACTCCACGGGGATTAGATAGTATGGGGAAATCCGTATTAAAATTAAAACCGATTCTGAAAAAACAAAAAAACATCAAACCGTTGTTACACAACAACAGATTACTCGGCGAAGCAATTGCGCTTAAAACGAACATTGCCGCAAGCGACGCATATATTACAAATTCCGGGTTCGGCGATTTGTTGTATTTTGATAGCACCGATGTTACAAACCACGCAAACAATCGCACAATTAGAAAAATTGCTTCGACGGTTGATACACTGTTAACATACTGGAAACAATTTGTTGGAAGTCCACTCTATACAAATTACGATAGCATTTTGAAAAAAATAAATTTAGCGTTCGCTGATGTGATGGATACCATTTCTGTTTCACCCTTAAAAATAACAGGAACAAAATCAGTACAAACAATTCCGTACCTTGTCAAAACTAATTTCAAAGAAGTTCCTGAAGTTCCGATTCCTTACATCCCGTTTCCCAACCCAACGTCGTTTGAATTGTTACAGAATTATCCCAATCCGTTCAATCCAACAACAACCATTCCATTCAAAATGCTCGATGACGGATTTGTAACAATCGTCCTTTACAATATTTTAGGACAAGAAGTATTACGAATTATTGACAAAGAATATTTTCTGTTAGGTGAACATGAAATAGAATTCGATGCAACGGAATTAACTTCAGGCGTATATTTCTCCAGATTATACATCAATGGAAACTTGGAAAGCCATACAATGAAAATGCTCTTACTCAAATAGCAGTCATTTCCACAAATTATTTTCTCAAAAGGCAACTTTCTCCGAGTTGCCTTTTTTGTTGATTGAAGGAATCGGCGCGAAATCTTTTTTCAGGAAAGCGTTTTAAAATCAAAAGGCAACTTACTCCGAGTTGCCTTTTTTTTTATGCTTCGTCTAATTCGATGGATTTCTTTTTTTCCATTCTGTTCCGTTCGTTGTGGTCGAGATAGCGTTTGCGGAGACGAATAGATTTTGGCGTTACTTCAACATATTCATTATCGCCAATCCATTCAATCGCTTTTTCGAGCGTAAAAATACGCGGAGGTTCAAGTCGCACCGCCTCATCGCTTCCGCTTGCGCGCATATTGGTGAGTTGTTTTGTTTTGCACACATTCACCACCATATCTTGCTCACGCGAATTTTCTCCGACAATCATTCCCGCATACACACGCGTTCCAGGTTCAAGAAAAAACACAGAACGTTCTTGCAATTTCCACATTCCATACGCAACTGCTTCGCCATCTTCTAATGCAATGAGCGCACCTTTTGTCCGATGAGCAATTTCTCCCTTGAACGGTTCGTAACCGTGAAAGTTGTGATGCAAAATTCCCGTTCCTTTTGTTTGCGTCATAAATTCATTTCGGAAGCCGATGAGTCCGCGCGCGGGAACAAAAAATTCCAATCGCGTATTGCCACTATTAGAAATCATATTTTTCATTTCACCTTTTCGGCGTCCCAAATTTTCAATCACAACACCGATAAATTCGTCGGGAACATCAATAATCACGTGTTCAATCGGTTCGCAGAGAACGTCATCAATACGTTTGTAAATTACTTCGGGACGAGAAACTTGCAACTCATATCCTTCGCGGCGCATTGTTTCAATCAATATTCCCAAATGCAATTCTCCCCTTCCACTCACGCGAAACATATCGGGAGAATCGGTGAGTTCAACACGCAGCGAAACATTGGAGCGCAATTCTTTCGTCAATCGCTCAGCGAGATTTCTTGTTGTAACATATTTTCCATCTTGTCCTGCAAAGGGAGAATTATTGACAACGAAGTTCATCGAAATCGTTGGCTCTTCAATCGCAACAAACGGAAGCGGCGTCGGGTCGGCGATATCGGCGATTGTTTCACCAATATCAACATCTTCCATTCCGGAAATGGCAATAATATCACCGGCGTGCGCTTCGTTTGTCTCCGAGCGTTTCAATCCATCGAATGTGTAAATTTTTGTAACGCGCGCATCTTCAATCGTTGCATCGCGATGAATCACTTTCATCGGCGAACCGAGACGAATTGTTCCGCGCGAAATTCTTCCGATACCGAGACGACCGAGATAATCGTTGTAGTCAATCGAAGTAACAAGCATTTGAAACGGCTCATCCGAATTTCCTTCCGGCGGTGGAACGTTATTCACAATCGCCTCAAATAACGGTTCAAGATTGATTGCTTCAGAATCTAAATCAGTTTTCGCAATTCCTTGTTTTGCAATTGCATAAATTGTCGGGAAATCGAGTTGCTGGTCATTTGCGCCGAGGGAAAGAAAAAGTTCAAACACCATATCGAGAACTTCGTGCGAGCGTGCATCTTTCCTATCAATTTTGTTGATGACAACAATGGGTTGCAAATTCAAATCAAGAGATTTTTTCAAAACGAATTTTGTTCCGGGAAGCGGACCTTCTGCCGCATCAACAAGGAGCAAAACGCCGTCAACCATTTTGAGTGTTCGTTCAACTTCGCCGCTAAAATCCGAGTGCCCCGGCGTATCAACGATATTGATTTTTATTTTTTGTTTTTGATTTTTCTGCTGATAAAAAACTGATGTATTCTTTGCAAGAATCGTAATTCCACGCTCTTTTTCCAAATCGTTTGAATCCATTACGCGCGTAACAACTGTTTGGTTTTCGCGGAAGGTTCCTGTTTGCCGAAGCATGTGGTCAACGAGTGTCGTTTTCCCGTGGTCAACGTGCGCAACAATTGCAATGTTTCGAATGTCTGTTCGTTTCGTCATTAAATGATTAAAGTGGTAAAGAAATAAAAACGCCTCGCGAGGTTAATTGCGAGGCGTTGTGTTAAAAAAAAACGCGGGTAAAAGATAAGAAAAGTGAACGAAGAGAAAAACTAAAACGTGAACGTCATTCCTACTTTGTATGAATTGTACATTAAGGGTTCCGTACTGGTAAAGGGCCAAGTGCATTTTCTCTTTTCTGAGTTCATAGAATGCGTATGCATATCCATTTTTTAAAATGAAATTTACGATGGGACCTGTGTTGGGAGACGAACGAACAATTTCTTTCACAAAAGAATCTAACATCTCTTCTCCTATCATTTCGACAGCATAACTTCCTGTGAATTTCCAGAAACTCAAACGTGGAAAAATAATCTGTCGCTCATAATCCGCTCGAAGAGTCATCATTGGAAATATTTGCAGAAGAATTCCTCCCACCATCATTCTTCCAAAACGAAACGATGTGCCAAGATAATCAAGTTTTTGCTTATCCGTTAGCAATGTGGAAGAGTTGCGTGTATAAATATTGAGTTGTAAAAAATGAAAATAACAAAGCGAATACTATTGATATACGATTCATACAATTTCTCCGAAAAATTTGTAATACAAGAAATGTTTGATATGAGTATTTGACTGTGTCAATTGAAAAAAGTTGCAAAAAAAAAACCCTTATTTCTTAAAAAAGAAATAAGGGAATAAATCACATTGGAGAAAACTACACCACGGAATTAAACAGTACGGTAGCAATTTGTTCACGCACATTTCGAGTAAAATACCAGCCACTGTCAATTCGTTGTTGAATGATATCAAGGTTTTTCCTTTTGCTTTTTACGAATTGCGCTTGGGCTTGGGAAGAAAGAGTAATTTCATCTCGTTTATTTTCATCCGTGCGAGGCGTACTATCAACAAACGTTGATGGTACAATGGATTTGTCTGAATGTATTTTAGGGATATTCATAAAAGTTATCCTTGCTGAATATAATTGGTAATTAAATTGCGCTTTTGGCTATGTTGTAATTGTTCGTATAATTGACTATTCCACTCTTGAAGAGTAGAAGTTAACAGTTGTTCTTTATCGTGCAGTTGAAAAATAATTTTTTCTGAATAGGATTTTTTTTGCAATCCTGCTTGGCGAATAGTATCTTTTTTGCGTATAGCATCTTCAATAAGTGAACCGCGACGTTGCAAGAGTTCTTCGATGCTCTCAATGTCCTGATGTTGTGCGCTCAAAAGCATTTCGTCTGTTAATCGCAATATCTCTTCCAGTATTTTCACAGAATTATTGTTTATATGTGTGTGTAACATTGAAATAGATTTATGCACGTTTGTCAAAAACAACGCCTCTTCGTTCAAAGAGATTTTCGCTCGCTTTTGTTACTTCTTCAAATTCAAGAGTGCGTGAAACCTTTGTATCCGTGTTTTCCAACTCTGCTTTTGAATTTCCGGTTTCTTCTTCAAATGAAAATGACAGTTTCATATTTTTCATCACTTCAGCATATACTTCTTTGTTGGAAGTTCCTGCTGAAGACGAACGCTTCGAAAAATTATTCTGCGTTTTTCTTCGTTGATTTTTTTCTCGTTTACTTTGTTTCGCATTTTCACGTGTGTTTTCTCCTATGGAAACAACGCCGTGATACGCTTCAACCCCATCTACCTGTCGAGGCATATAAAAAAAACTTCCCTTGGTTTTTAATTATTACTTTAAGAAATTCTTATTGAAAATGTTTAAGTACTGCGATTGCTGTGCTAATTGTTGCAAGAGTAATTGCGACTTAGAAAATTTATCCCGAAATTTTTCGACCTCTAAATCAACCTTTGATTTAAATTTGGACATTTTCTTTTCCAAGGAAAACAATTGCGTACGGATACTATCACTATACGTATCCAGTTCTCCTCCGATATCGGTAATGGTTTTAATACTGGCTACTAATTGATGCGCAACTCCATCCTTCGCTTCAAAAATAAATCCGGAGGCTTCCGTACTAATGAATATATCTGCAACGTAGGAAATGTTTTGAGTATAATAACTATCAAACTTTGTTTTATCCGAAAACGTAAGTGTTCCATTAGAATTTGTGGTAATTCCAATTGCCGCCAACGTTGTCGGACCATCCAGCGTTGAAATGGATTCTATTTCGTTGCGAACAATAGAACGAAGTTTTGCGGCTAACGAAAGATATATGGAATCTCTTCGCAACGACGATGATTGCGTTTTTTCAGATTGAGTTCGCAAATATGTTATGACTTCATTATACTTCGAAATAAATTCGTCAATTTTTGCATAAAGCGCAGTTTTGTCGTTTGCAATGGTAATGGTTACCGGAGTATCTGTCGCTTGCTGTGTTTTACTTAATGTAAGCGTAACTCCTGTAAGTAAATCCGTTATCGAATTTGTACTTCGCTGAACATCAATGCCGTTAAATTTGAATTTAGAATTCAAATCGTTCGAGACAGTATATTGAAATCCAGCAGTATTATTGGTATAAGCTGTGCGTGCAGCATTGACTCCGGCCGTAAGTCCAAGATTAGCCATCAACGTTCCGGATACATCAGCAAAGGTGATAGCATTATCTTCCCCAGAACTGTCTGATGCCAAATATAAGCGGCTATCTGTTGATGTCGGCGTTACTGTTTGCGCTTGAACCGCTGCTTCCGACGTATTGATAGCGCTTACAATTTTGTTAATAATCTCTTTATTTGTTTCACCTCCTTCTATTGTTACAGCAATAGTGGTTGTTACACCATTGACCGTAACATTAAACGATTTTCCTCCCGTTCCTACTTCTGTTTCAATGGACGAATCGTCAGAAGAAACCAAATCTGAAAATAACGAATCGGTTTTTGCTAATCGTTCTACGAGAACGGTGAATGTTCCTGCTTGCGCTTTTTCGGAAGAAGTTGCGCTTGCTATTGTCGAATCAGACGAAGTTGTTGTTTTGGATTCAAACTTTTTGGTGTCTCCCCAATTGGTAAATACAATCATCGAATCGTTTATGAGCGACTTTAATGCATTCAACTTCGTCTTCAATTCTGAGTACGAAGTTTTTCTACTATTCAGTTCGGTTTTTTGCTCATTCAGTTTCGTAATACCTTTACTTTTCTGCGTTCGAACTTGTTCTGCTAACTGATCAATTTTGTCATTCATTGATAATCCGGAAATTCCACTTACGGTTGCCATATACTATGTTGTTTTACGTTTAAAAATGGTTTTGTAATTAATTTCACGTTGTTTGAAATGCGTTTATTCGTTCTTCTTTCTGTTGCTTCAACGCTTGCGACCACGCATCTCGCAAATCCTGAAGAATCTTTTCCGCTTCTTCCAATTTCTTTTTTCTAATGCACGACTTGCAATACTCATAGATTTTCAAAAATCCGCTTGCTACATCTGCTACATTTTTAGGATTCGATTTATCAAAGTTCAATGCTAATATCAATTCCGTAATTGCTTTATCTGCTGTAAAAACATCTTTTCTTTTCAAACTGAATATCGCCGCATCATACATCTTGATAATTATTTCTACAGGAGAAAGATTAACATGAACATTTTGGCGATACTGCGATACGACTTTTCGTGCCGGTTGCAACGGAACTGCCGCTTTTTCTAACATTTCTTCCACGATAAAAAAATACTCTTTTGTCTTTATTCAATAATAAATGAAGAAAGTGGATACATTACGTACCCACTTTCTTTCAATAAGCAAACAAATTGTTCGATTAGAACAATCCGAGTACTTGGTTGCTTGCAGTATTTGCTGCTGCGAGTTGCGCAATGGCAATCTGTTGAAGGATTGTCGCTTGCGTATTGCGTACAGTTTCTGCTGCAATGTCAACATCTTCGTAATGACCGCGAAGTCTGTCTTGTGCATCTACGGCAACGCTGATAACATTGTTATGGGTTTGGAGCCAATCTTGCATTCCTGCCATACGCATTAATTCACTGCGTGCTGCTTGCAATGCAAGTTCATTTAAATTGCTATCAAGAGCTACTGTTCCTACTGCCATTGTTCCGTCATACACTAAGGTACCACCAGCAACGCCAGTAAGATCCCATACGGTTCCGAGAGATTGCGTAGAAATTGTTGATCCGCTTGTGTAAACGAATGCGCCTGATGCTTGTGCAGCTGCTGCTGATAGTTCTCCTTCGTTTGTCCAAGAGACTCCACCACCAGTGCCGTTCGCTGCTAAGTCCATTGATGCATCATAGAGGTTGAATCCATTGTACATATAGTTTGCTGCAGATGCGTCTGCACTCCATTTATCTGCGAGACTTGCTGCTTCGGATTCAATTGCGATTCTTTCGTCATCATCAATTGTTGCACTTCCATATTGAGCAGTTAAATCTTGCAAACGAACGAGGTCTGCTTCTAATTCTTGCCAGAATGCAACTGATACACTAAGTACATCAATCATTCCGTTTACGTTCTCCATACCGGCTTTGTTATTGCGGACGGATGTTTCTGCACGACGGGCAATAGCATAATCTGCTTGACCATCACGCGCGTTATTAATTCTCTTTCCAGTGGAAAGATTAAGTTGACTTGCTGCTAATGATCTATTAGCAGATGCTAATGAGCCTAATACGTTTGATAACATGGCTTATTTTACTCCTAAATTAGTTGTTATATATATAAGTTATTTATAAAATCCCATTTTATAGGGAGGTTTTGAAATGATTTATTCAATACCAAATGTATTATCGGCAAAAAAAATCCAGTTTTTAGTTTTTTTTAAAAAATATTTTAAAATATTTTTTTTGCCCATTTTTTATAAAATTTCAACTCTTTTTCTATGAATTTTCTTCATTCAACTGCACGCAGTTGAGATAAATCGAAAAAATTTATGTACACCTCTAAAAAATCTATGCTTAACACGTATCATCTGCGATTATCTGAGAAATTTGCTGAAAACAGTCTCCCCCGCTCGCCAAATGAACATTTTCCTCAAGACCGTAAACGGTCTTGCTGGGCGAAGAAAGAATCATTAATGATTCTTTGGGTTCAATCTCGAAGTGTGGAGGTTGTTCTTCTTTGTTTTGAGGAGGTTTTAAATAAGTTATTAGAAAAGCCGTAAATTAGTTGAATGAGTTGAAATTGTTTGCAAATCGGTAAAAAAATAGGGAGAGAACGTATTATCAATTGTTTATATTGCAACAAAAATACGTATGGGTTTTTCTTCACAAGTTATCAACTAATTGTTTGTTTTAAATGCGCTATAACACAAATGGGAAAAATATCACTATCAAAAAAAATATGCTAATATATTTGGAAGAAAGGAGTTTCTTATAGTATATTTGGCACACTTTTTTAGAGGGTGCTAATGTTTTTCAGCACAATACATTTTTTTTATTCACTTATATCAAGGAAATCTTAATTTATGAAGATCAAAGTAAAACCCCTTGCTGACCGAGTCGTAGTGAAACCTTTGGAACAAGAAGAAAAAACCAAAGGCGGCATCATACTTCCCGATACAGCAAAAGAAAAACCGGTCATAGGAGAAATTGTAGCCGTTGGTCCAGGAAAAAAAACCGACGATGGCAAGCTTGTTCCTATGGAGTTAAACGTCGGCGATAAAGTTCTCTATGGAAAATATTCAGGAACGGAAATCACAATTGAAGACAGAGAATATTTGATAATGCGCGAAAGCGATATTTTTGGAATCATCTGAATCATTTATTAACTTTTAAAACAAAACAAAACTATGTCATCAAAAATTATTTCATTCGGAAACGATGCGCGCGCAAGTTTGAAACGTGGAGTTGACCAACTTGCCGACGCTGTAAAAGCAACACTTGGTCCCAAAGGACGCAACGTTGTGATTGATAAAAAATTCGGTGCGCCTACGATTACTAAAGACGGCGTAACCGTTGCCAAAGAAATTGAACTCGAAGACCCGTTGGAAAATATGGGAGCGCAACTCGTTCGCGAAGTTGCTTCCAAAACTTCTGATGTTGCCGGCGATGGAACAACAACAGCCACTGTTCTTGCCCAAGCGATAATTCGCGAAGGTTTCAAGAACGTTACTGCGGGCGCAAATCCAATGGATTTAAAACGCGGGATTGATTTAGCAGTTGCAAACGTTGTCGAGGGGTTGAAAAATATTTCTCAATCAGTCGGCGACGATAAAAAGAAAATTGCACAAGTCGGAGCAATTTCCGCCAACAACGATATGTCGGTTGGAAATCTCATTGCCGATGCAATGGAAAAAGTCGGAAAAGACGGAGTTATTACTGTTGAAGACGCTAAAGGTCGCGATACAACGCTCGAAGTGGTTGAAGGAATGCAATTCGACCGCGGATATCTTTCGCCGTATTTCGTAACTGACGCGGAAACGATGGAAGCGAATCTTGAGAAGCCGTATATCTTAATCCACGACAAGAAAATTTCCACGATGAAAGATTTACTTCCTATTCTGGAAAAAGTCGCGCAAGGCGGACGCTCGATGCTCCTTATTGCAGAAGATATCGAAGGCGAAGCGCTCGCAACATTAGTTGTGAATAGAATTCGCGGAACGTTGAAAGTTTGCGCCGTCAAAGCCCCGGGTTTCGGCGATAGAAGAAAAGCAATGCTCGAAGATATTGCCGTTCTTACCAATGGAACAGTGATCTCCGAAGAAGCAGGATACAAACTGGAGAATGCACAGGTATCGTATCTTGGAACTGCCGAAACGGTAAAAATAGATAAAGACAACACAACAATTATCGAAGGCAAAGGCAAGAAAGACGAAATCAAAAAACGCATCAACGAAATAAAAGTTCAGATTGAAAAAACCACTTCGGATTACGATAAAGAAAAACTTCAGGAACGTCTTGCAAAACTTTCCGGCGGTGTTGCCGTATTGAAAGTTGGCGCATCCACCGAAGTAGAAATGAAAGAACTCAAAGCCCGTGTCGAAGATGCACTTCACGCAACACGCGCAGCCGTTGAAGAAGGAATTGTTCCCGGCGGCGGCGTTGCATACCTTCGCGCATTAAAGAAACTTGACGGCATACAAGTTGAAAACGACGACCAAAAAATCGGCGTGGATATCGTGCGTCGTTCACTCGAAGAACCGATTCGCATCATCATTACGAATGCAGGACTTGAACCTTCGATATACGTAAAAGAAGTGAAAGAAGCGAAGAATAAGTTCGAAGGATTTAACGCACAAACTGAGAAACTCGAAGACCTTCTCAAAGCCGGCGTTATTGACCCTACGAAAGTATCTCGCATCGCTTTGGAAAATGCGGCAAGTATCGCAGGTTTGCTTTTGACCACCGAAGCAACAATTGTTGAAAAGCCCGAAGAGAAAAAGCCAATGCCTCCGATGCCTCCCGGCGGCGGAATGGATTACTAATAGCGTAAGACAATTTCGAAAATTGAACTCAAACATAAAACCCCCGTCAAGAAATTGGCGAGGGTTTTGTGTTTAAGAACCATTTCTTATCATTGCACCAGAAATTTAAACAAGCGAAAAATAATTCTCTGCCGCTTTTTGTTTTCTACTGTCGAACACGTTCTTTCCCAAAATCTTTCTCTATTGTGTATTAGAAAAAGCCGAGAAAAAAATATAGACGGACAAGAGAAATACTATCAACCAACTACGACATATCCCTTACAACACTCCAACTCCCAAAGCAATCGCGAGAAGTATAATACATAGCGCGACCATTTTTTGAATACTGTTCATCGTTATTTTCTTTAGAAATTTTGCTCCGATAATCACGCCAAGAAAAGCAGAACAAATTGCTACGATGAAAATGGAAATTTCTTTTTCAAAAAAAGAAAACGAAAAACCTGAACCATAAACACTCAATCGCACAACGTCAACGAGCGAAGCAATAACGACGTTTGTTCCAACGAACTCTTCTTTGGAAAGTTCGCAACGTATAAGAAACATACTCCGGAGTGCGCCCTGATGACCGGATAATCCTCCAAAAAATCCGCTTAATATTCCTCCGAGCGGAAGATATTTTTTTTCAAACGATTTTGAAGCGAATGAAGGAGAAATTTCGGCGAACACAAAGAGGAGCATCACGACTGCAACAACTAATTTCACAGATGTTATGTTCGCCGATACGTTGAAAAATTGAAACGCATACAGCGGAGACGATGATGAAAGAAAGAGCAAAACACCTGCGCCAACAAACGCGGCTACAATGGCAAACGGAGCAAACCGAAACAGCACATTTCGCTCCGCATATTTTCCGAACAACAACAATTTGAAAATATTATTCAGTAAATGAACGATTGCAGTTGATGCAATTGCTGTTTCTACCGGAAGAAAAATTGAAAATACAGGAAGGAGAATTGTACCTAATCCAAAACCTGAAAATAGCGTAAGTACCGACGCAACAAAGGAAGCAATTCCGATTACAATGAGTTCCATCAAGTATTACAAGCGCATTGGTACACGCTTTTCAAATCTCCCTTCGATTTGTTTGAAACACGATGTTATGTTCGTTCAATCCGTTCATCATAAACTCAAAACAATTTTTCTTCGCGCCGATAAATTCCGGCGGAGAAATTCCTTTTTGCGCATACAAACCGCTTGCAAGTAATCTCGCCGCGACAGAACACGTATAACCCGTTGTTCTCGCCATCGAAGTAATTTGTTGTTCTCTATCAAATCTGTCAAGCATATCGTATTGATAGCGAACACGTTTCTTTTTTTCTTTTCCTTCAACAATTACTTGCAACACCGTCAAATCTTCTTCCCCTTCATTCAATTTCCATTGTGGGAAAAGTAATTTTGCAGTAATATCAAGCGGACGAATTGTTTTTCCATTCACAGAAATTTCTTCTTTGCTGAAAAATCCTGTTTCGCGAAAGAGTTTCATTTTTTCTGCGTGCCCGACATACCGCAGCGTTTTCTCCTTCATATTTTTTGCTTTGATAGTTTTCATCAACGAACGCAAACCATCACTATTGAAAGATTCAAGTGTTCCGACATTCGGAAAATTATGTTGTGTAATTTCGGAAAGCGCATCTTTCACAACAACATTTCTGTTTTCAATTATACGCGCAGGACGAGTGTATTCTTCTATCACATCAATCGGCGAAAAAACAATTTTGTATTCAAACGGAAGTTCACGCACGACAGGCAATCCGCCAACGTAACATTCCACATTTTCAATTTCATCCATTTGCGCGTGTTGATAACCGATGATAATATTACTGCTTCCCGGCGCAACGCCACAATCCACAATTGCAGTTATGTTATTTTTCTTCGCAAGTTTGTCGAGTTCAAATGCATCTTCGGGAAAGAAAGAAATGTCCACAATATTTTTCTTCGCTTCGATTACTGCTTTGAGCATATTAAAACCAAGAAATCCCGGAACTGCGCCAATAACCAAATCGAAATCCTTGACAATTTTTTTAATTGTCGCTGCATTCGATACATCCGCTTCAATTCCTTTGAGAGAAAATTTCTCTTTCAAAAATTTCAATCGCTCTTGGGAAACATCTGCAATTGCAACATAAAATTCGCTTTGCAAATCGCGAGCAATAACAGAACCCACTAAACCACCACCGAGAATAATTATTTTTTTCATTTTAGATTTTACATTTTACATTTGTCATTGTGGAAAGCAAATCAGTGAAAACTTATTTTCAGTTGACTACAATTTGTAACCGACATACACTTATTTTGCAGAATATTTTCAAAGCGTTACAATTTGTAACGGTTTCGTTTCCATCATCGGCGCTACGGATTTTTTTCCTTCAAATAATTTTATGTTACTCATTGGATTTATTTTTTCTTATAAATTACTTCCGCAAGTTTTAAAAATGTCATTCGTTTCATTTTGTTTTTCCTTTCTAAAATACTTTACACTAACATACTAAACTACTCAACTACTAATTTACTTCTTCCCAAACTCCACACTCGCAACCGTATGCACTCCACCGCGAATGTTGTAATCAGCAATTACTTCAAGCCATTTTGGTTTGCAACATTGAACTAAATCATTCAAAATGTGATTCACTAAATGTTCCTGATAAATTCCCACGGTGCGATAGGAAAGTAAATAATATTTGAACGAACGCAATTCAATAATATCTTTTTTGGGAATGTAATTTACTTTGATTGTCGCAAAATCCGGTAAACCGGAAAACGGACAAACCGCAGTGAACTCATTCGTATCAATGTTAATCAGAACATTTTTACCGACGTGTTCGTACGGAAATGTTGCGAGAACGCTTGTATCAATTTTTTCGTAGCCGTCAAAGGGAAGAGATTTATCAAATGGCTGAAATTCAGTTCGCCGAGGCGAATAGATTTGTTTCTTCTTCATAAATGTGTAATTTTAACTCAAAAATTTTGCAACAAAAATAGACAAACTCTATGAATCTACGAATTACAATGTACGACGTACGAATGTATATTGCATTCATTGCACTCGTTCTGCTTTCTTGTTCATCAAAACCAACAATGAAAACAGATATCACCGCAAAACCGATGCGGGGATTTGACGAGAAAAAACAGCAGGAAATATTGCTTGGTAAAATTTTGCGCAATGATTTGAAAGGAACTCCGTACGGATGGTTTGATTCCAACTATACGTCCGCGAAACTCGATACAACAGTACTTTCAGAAATTCAGCAACACTGGACAAATGATATTAGAATAGAAATCGTAATGGGAACGTGGTGCAGCGATTCAAAAGAACAAATTCCCCATCTTATGAAAATTCTCGATGCAGTTAATTTTCCGAAAGAAAATGTTTCTCTGTATTGCGTAGATAGAACCAAACATTTCCCATTTGGCGCGCCACACGAAGAAGAAATTGAAAAAATCCCAACAATATTTTTTAACAACGGAGAACAACGACTTGGAAAATTTGTTGAGGTGCCGCTCGAATCATTAGAAAAAGATTTGTTGAATATTTTGAAAGGTAATTATTGAAAAGTATTTTAGGTTTTAGATTTTAGATTTTAGGTTCAGTGTTGAAATTCATATACTACTTCGACAGTTCTACGACAAACGCATCAATAATATCGCGCAGTGTTTTTGTTTTTCCATAATAATTATTGATGATGACCGCAAAAGCAATATTGTCGTTCACGTATCCTGCTAAACTGCTCACGCCGCGTTTTGTTCCGGTTTTTGCAAATACCTTTCCTTCAGCAGAAGTTCCGCGCATTCTATTTTTCAATGTTCCGTCTTTCCCGGCAATTGGAAGAGAATATTTATATGTTGAAAATGTTTGTCGTTGGTTGAACTGATGTAAAAGAATAGTAATCATATTGTTCACGCTCACTAAATTGTAATCCGAAACACCCGAACCATCAGCAATAACAATTTTTGATGTATCAATTCCTATCGAAGCAAAAAATTTTTTTTCCAGTTCAATTCCGCTGTCGGCAACAGCGGGAATCGTATTTTTTTCAGCGGCAAGAATTTTCAGCAAATTTTCTGCGCAAAGATTATCGCTTTCTTTGTTTGCTTTGCATACCAACGAATCAAGCGGATGAATACTCGTTGCGATTTTTTTCCCTTTCGCATCTCCAACATTGATTTCTCCTCGTATCTGAATTCCGTTTGTTTTCAATCGCTCTTTGAAAATCGTTGCAGCATAGAGTTGCGGTTTCCACACATTCAATTCAAACGTATCTCTCGCTGTTGATGCAAGCAATTGTCCCTTGATTATAATCGTATTTTCTCTCTCTTTCCACTTGCGCGTAACCTCAAACTTTGGAAAATGTTTATCAATCTTCTGCACCGTTATCGCTTCGTTCAGCAACAAAAAAAACGAAGTTGATGGTTCAAGTTCTACATTCGGTTTTTCTCCAACGTTGTTCGGCGTAATAAAAACTTTTACCGAATTTCTATTGATACACACAGGAGAAATATACATTGCGCTCGCATCGGGTTCATCGTCCCACATCCACCCTTTTCCCCAATGCATATCGTCGAAATATGAACCATCAACAATAATATTTTCAACAGTGGTAATTCCTTGTTTCACTATGTTTTTCGCAAGCATATCGTAATGTTCCGTTCGTAATATCGCATCGCCGAATCCTTTGAGATACACATTTCCTTTTTCATCGTGATAAATTTCTGTGCGCACTTGAAAATTTTTTCCCAAATAGAAAAACGCCGCTGCTGTGGTCAACAATTTCATTCCCGAAGCGGGATGAAGCAGCGTATTGCTGTTCATTTCAAAAATTGTTGTTCCCGATGCGATGTTCACAACTTTCGCACCTACGAGAGTTGATCGGAGTTCCTTTCTATGGAGAATGGATTTCAATGTTTCAGTATTGATGTTTTGTTGCGAAACAAGGATTTCTGTAAAAATGAAAATTGAAAAGAATAATGCAAACAATTGTTTCATATTTTTTTTTCGATATAATTTGAACGGCAAAAGTTCCCAAAATAAATTGGAATAATCAATAACGGCGGCATTTTAGTTTTTCCTTATCAAAAGCAATATATTTTTCACAAATATTTTAACTTATCAATTAAACATACGAAGAAGAAAAAATTATGGCAGCACCGAATATGCAAAATATGATGAAGCAAGTTCAAAAAATGCAACAGAAAATGGAGCAAATCCAAGCGGAACTTGAAAACATAACGTTGAACGTGGAAGTTGGCGGCGGCGCAATAAAAGTAACAGCAAACGGGCGACAACAAATACTCAAAATAGACATTGAGAAAGAAGTTATTAATCCCGACGACAAAGAAATGCTCGAAGACTTGATTGTTGCAGGCGTAAATAAAGCGCTAGAAGATTCATCAAAGTTGGCTTCGGAAGAAATGAGCAAAGCAACTTCTGGAATGTTGCCGAATATTGGGAATTAATTTTATTCTCATTCGCTTCTATAACATTTTATTCATCGTCCGTGATATGCTCGCAACTTCTTCAGCCTTGGAAAATTTAGTCAATCAGTTTTCTCTCTTGCCCGGTATAGGAAGAAAAACTGCGCAGCGATTAGCGATGTTCGTTTTGAAACTTCCGAAAGAAGAAGTGTTTGCATTTGCGAAGGCGTTGGAAGATGTAAAAACAAAAATGCAATCGTGCTCGCTTTGCTGGAATTTTTCTGAACAAGATCCGTGTGAACTCTGCAGTAATCCGCGACGAGACAATTCAACGATTTGCGTAGTAGAAGAACCGAAAGATGTGTTGTTGTTCGAAAAAACTAATGCGTTTCGCGGTTTGTATCACGTGCTGGGAGGAATACTTTCGCCGCTCGATAACGTCGGTCCCGAAGATTTAAAAGCGAAAGAATTATTTTCCCGTATCAATGAACATACAAAAGAAATTATACTTGCTATAACACCAACTATTGAAGGCGAAGCAACAATTTTATATCTCTCGAAATTCCTGAAACCGCTGGGAATTACCGTTTCCCGAATTGCGCGTGGAATTCCCATTGGCGGCGATTTGGAATTTGTTGACGAAGCAACTCTTTCGACTGCATTGAATGGAAGAATCGTTTTATGATGGACAAATTACGAATTACCAAGTATAAAGTACTCTCTGCTCTCTGCTCTCTGTTCGTTGCTTCGTGCAATATCTTTGATACACGCTCAACAGAACTGCCGAATGTAACACGAACACACTTCGTTTCTCCAACAACGGATAGTCTCGTTATCGAAAACTTGAAATATGCAATTGAAGAACGCAACACGGAAAATTATCTTAAATGCTTTTCCGATACTGCAAACAACGGAACAAGATTTACGTTCGTTCCATCGCAAGATGTTTCCGCACAATACAGAATTTTTGACGAATGGAACTTATATTCGGAACGAAAATTTTTTGACAGACTTCGTATAACGACACTCGTTCATACACCCTCTGCACTATTACTTGCAACAAGAAATAAAACCATAGCCAGCGATTCCGTTATTCTTACCGCCGATTATACGATTTCGTTCGTACATAATCAGAATTTTTCCCACGAAGCGCGCGGCTTAGTTGAATTTGTCATTACCAGAAATCGAACGAACGGTTTATGGAGCA
Source organism: Ignavibacteria bacterium (assembly GCA_016873775.1). Classification (NCBI taxonomy): domain Bacteria; kingdom Pseudomonadati; phylum Ignavibacteriota; class Ignavibacteria; species Ignavibacteria bacterium. Next base: position 27,381 of record VGWC01000028.1, read on the forward strand.
TTCGTCAATGGAGCGATTTCAAAACCGATTCTTCTCATACGTGGAGTTATTGGAAAGCGCGATTCAGTCAATAATACTGCAACCGTATGAACACTGCTTGTTCCGTCTTGCTCTTCCTTCTCTCTCTCGTTTCCTTTCGTTGTTTCAATCCATTTGCGCCGGGACTTGATACGGAACCATCGCAAGGAGTTTGTCCTCCGCAAACAGAAGTTGATGGCGTCTTCTGTTCGTTTCGAAATGCGTATTCGTTTAAGGACACCATTCTTTATTCGTCCATCATTGCCGATGACTTTATGTTTCTGTATCGGGATTACGACAGAGGAATTGATGTTTCTTGGGGACGCGACGACGAAATGCGAACAACGTACGGACTTTTTTCCAACGCACAACAATTTTCGTTGATTTGGAATGCCGTTATTTCCCGAAGCGGAAACGGAACAGGAACCGATACATCTATTCTTCGCGCATATACGCTTTCTATCACGTTTAACCCGAGCGATATTATCCGCATTGAAGGCTATGCGAATGTAAAAATGCAACGCGACGAGAACAGGAAGTGGAAAATAATTCAATGGAGAGACGAATCAAATTTCTAACACAATGAACCTTCAGCAAACACTTCTCGAAATCGGTACAATTGTTACGATGAATTCCACACGAGAAATAATTTCCGATGGCGCGATTCTTGTAGAAGAACATCGCATCAAAGAAATTGCTTCGCGGCAAAAGTACAAACATTTTTCCGGACAGCGAATAGATATGCGGCATCTTGCTGCAATTCCCGGATTCATTCAAACGCATATTCATTTGTGCCAAACGTTGTTTCGCGGACTTGCGGATGATTTACAACTTCTCGATTGGTTACAACAAAAAATTATGCCGTTGGAATTTGCACACAACGAACTATCAATGTTCGTATCTGCACAATTAGGAATTGCAGAACTCATTCGCGGCGGAACAACAACAATTCTCGATATGGGAAGTATTCATTATGAAGAAGAAATTATTCGCGCAATAGGTGAAAGCGGTTTGCGTGCGTATGTCGGCAAAGCAATGATGGATATAAACGATTTATTTCCAAAGTTGAAAGAATCAAGAATAGATGCGATGTATTCCACGAGAAAACTTGCGGAAGAATTTCACAATACATTTAACGAACGAGTGAAATATGCTGCCGCACCGCGTTTTGTTCTTTCGTGTTCCGAAAAATTATTACGAGAAATTTCCGAAATGGTCTCTTCGCTCGATGGTATCTTGCTCCACACGCATGCTTCGGAAAACAAGAACGAAATTGCAACAGTAAAGAAAATGTACGGGAAAGCCAACATCGAAGTATTAAACTCCCTTGGCTTGCTTTCTCAAAAATCCGTACTTGCACATTGTGTTCACGTGAACGAACAAGAAATTTCACTTCTCAAAAAAACACAAACAAACATTGCGCATTGTCCCTCATCGAACTTAAAACTTGCGTCGGGAATTGCCAATATTCCGTTGTATCGGAAAAACGGAATCAATGTTTCGCTGGGAGCAGATGGCGCGCCGTGCAATAATACCGTAAATCAATTTCAGGAAATGAAACTCGCGGCGCTTATTCAAAAACCATTCCACACTTCAACATCAATGACGGCTGAAAATGTTTTTGAAATGGCTACCATCAACGGCGCAAAGGCATTGTCGCTCGAAAACGAAATCGGTTCTCTCGAAGTTGGAAAAAAAGCGGATATTGTTTTTCTCAACTTGAACAATGTATGGAATATGTTTTCTACAAATTCTGATTTTTTGTACAGCAATATCGTCCACTCTTCATCGCCGGAAAATGTTGACTCGGTAATGATTGACGGAAAATTGCTGTTGCGAAAACGAGAATTTGTTTCGCTGGATATTGATACGATTGTTGCAAAGGGAAAACGGGAATTGAAAAAACTTTTGAAACGATGCGAATAAGAATATCTACGTCGCGCCTACGTGCTTCGGTAACAATACTCTACGCGTGAATGAACACGCAAAGCTTCGGGATTGACCCCAAAGAATCATTGATGATTCTTTTTTCGCCCAGCAAGATCGTTTACGGTCTTGGGAAAATACCAACTAGAAAATTTTTCCACAACCATCAATGGTTGTGCTGAAACAAAAAAATCCCGATACATTGGGATTGAACCCAAAGAATCATTGATGATTCTTTGGCGGGTTTTTTATAGCGGAAGATTCCAATCGTTTAATGATCCTGTATGGAAGTATTTCGATTGGACTGCTTAT
>VGWC01000029.1 GCA_016873775.1 Ignavibacteria bacterium
ATACCGTGCAAACATTTCTCGCACCGTTCTGCTATTCGTATCAACCCATCTATCAATTCCCGTTTCTGCATCGCGGAATTTTACCAAACCGATTTTCGGAATGTCTTGTTCTTTCGGGTCAGAAAGTTGTAATGCAATCACGTCGTGTTTTTTACTTGCAAGTTGTATTGCTTTCTCAAATCCATCATCAAAAAAATCGGAAATAACAAACGCAATGCAACGACGTTTAATTGTGTGCGTTAAATTTTCCAGAGAAATTGAAATATTTGTCCCGAAATTTTTCGGTTGAAACGCAAGCAACTCACGTATCAATCGAAGCGCATGGGGTTTTCCTTTTTTCGGCGGAATAAATTTTTCAATAATATCAGTGAACAAAATCATTCCGACTTTATCGTTATTCTTCAATGCAGAAAACGCAAGTACAGCGCAAAGTTCCGCTGCTATTTCATTCTTGAATTTTTCTACCGTTCCAAAATTTCCCGAACGAGAAAAATCTACAATCAACATTACGGTAAGTTCGCGTTCTTCTTCGTACACTTTTATGTACGGATGATTGTACCGAGCAGAAACATTCCAATCAATTGAACGAATATCGTCACCGTACTGATATTCTCGCACTTCAGAAAAATTCATTCCTCGTCCTTTAAAAACGGAATGATACTCGCCGGAAAAAATTTGATTCACCATTCCGCGGGTTTTGATTTCAATCTTGCGAACGTTTTTGAGAATTTCTGTTGTGGTCATAACTTATTTCATAGCATTACTTAGTGAAATTTAGTGTTCTCAGTGTCTAAGTGGTTTTATTATTTACCACGAAGACACAAAGTTCACAAAGAAACACTAAGCTTGACTAATTACGGAACTTCAACATTATTCAAAATTTCTTCAACAATACTTTCCGATGAACGCTCTTCCGCTTCGGCTTCGTACGTCAAACCAATTCTATGGCGAAGAACATCCATTGCAATTGCGCGAACATCTTCGGGAATTACATAACCGCGACGTTTGATAAATGCGTACGCTTTCGATGCGAGCGCGAGATTGATACTTGCACGTGGTGATGCTCCGTAACTAATCAGCGAAGAAACTTTTTCCATTTTGTACTCTTTTGGATTACGCGAAGCAAAAACAATATCAAGAATGTAGCGCTCGATTTTTTCGTCCATATAAATTTCACCGACAACACCACGCGCGTGAAGAATTTGTTTCGGGTCAACAACTTTTTTAATATCGGCAACAACTCCGTTCACATTTTGCCGCATTACTAACAATTCTTCTTCTTTCGCAGGATACGTGATTTTCAATTTCAACATAAAGCGGTCAACTTGCGCTTCGGGAAGTGGATACGTTCCTTCCTGCTCAATCGGATTTTGCGTTGCAAGAACAAGAAACGGCTCAGGAAGTTTAAACGTATCTTCACCAATCGTTACTTGCCGTTCTTGCATTGCTTCGAGCAAAGCACTTTGCACTTTTGCCGGCGAGCGATTGATTTCATCAGCAAGAATAAAGTTTGCGAAAATCGGTCCGCGTTTTGTTTCGAATCGCGTTTCCTTTTGATTGTAAATAAGCGTTCCAATCAAATCGGCGGGAAGCAAATCCGGCGTAAATTGAATGCGCTGAAACTTTGCGTCAATGCAAGAAGCGAGCGATTTCACCGCAAGAGTTTTTGCTAATCCCGGAACACCTTCGAGTAATATATGTCCGTTGGAAAGCAAACCGATGAGTAATCGCTCCACCATGTATTTTTGCCCGATAATAGACTTTCCGATTTCCATCGTGAGCAAATCTACAAATGCGGATTCTTGTTTTATTTTTTCGTTAAGTTGTTGAATGTCTTTCACCATATACTTTGTATTAGTACTATAAAAAAATTTAATGAAAAAGATACAAAATTCAATGAATACGATAAACAGAAATTTAATTTTAAAAAGTTCCACTTCTGTTTGAATCTTTAAAAAAAAATTTCCATTTTTTGTTTCAAATTTTTTACACAACAAAAAAATGTTATTCTCTATGAACAACCGAATCATTTCCGCTATTATTTTTATACTAATCTATTCACAATTACTTTTGGGAGGCGCAATGAAAACTCCTATAAAAAAACAACTACCTTTAGATATAATTCCAAACGTTGAACTGAAATCACCTTTGGACAGTGAATTTCTTCCCGATAGAATAATAATAAAACTTATGCCAGAAATTATCGCTCCCACAACGAAAACTGCATTTGGCATTACAACTCTCGATATTGCTTTATCACATCTTTCCGGCGTAACTGTAGAAAAAATGTTTTCACATTCTCCTTTCCTCAAAAAAGAAGGCGATGTAGATATCTCGAAATTTTATGTTGTAAAATATTCATCTCCAGATAATCCTTTTGCACTTGCAAAAGAAATTTCACTATTGGATGAAGTTCAATTTGCTGAACCCTGGTTTATTTACAAAGTAAATTATACTCCCAACGACCCATCGTTCGGCCTTCAATGGGGATTGACAAAAGTTAAAGCACAGCAAGCATGGGATATTTCGCAAGGAGACACCAGTGTAGTTATTGGCATTGTTGATTCCGGCGTTGAATGGACACACCAGGATTTATCAGTAAATATTTGGAATAATCCGAACGAAATTCCAAACAATAATATAGACGATGATAATAACGGTTATGTCGATGATATACACGGATGGGATTTTGCTGGAGCGCAATGGCAAAACATACAGGGAGACAATAATCCTTCGCCAATGGGTTCCAATAATTCGCACGGAACACATGTAGCAGGAATTGCTTCTGCAACAACAGATAATGCTATTGGTGTTGCAGGAATGGGATTTAAGTGTAAAATACTTCCCGTTAAATGCTCTGCAGATAATGATACACGCGCTCCCGGCGGAGTCGGCTATATACTAACAGGATATCAGGGAATTGCTTACGCTGCAATGATGGGAGCAGATGTTGTCAATTGTAGTTGGGGAGGTTCAGGCGGTTCGCAAACAGAGCAAGACCTCATCAATTTTGCTACACAGCAAGGAACACTTATTTGTGCAGCTGCTGGAAATGATGGAACTAGCGGTTTCTTTTCACCTGCGGGTTATCAAAATGTTATTGGTGTGGGGGCTACAGACCAAAATGATACGAAAGCGAGTTATTCCAACTACGGCGAAGTTGTTGATGTTTGCGCTCCCGGTTCGTCAATATACAATACGATTTATCCGAATACGTATACATATCAGTACGGTACTTCGATGGCAAGTCCGTTCGTTGCCGGATTAGCGGGATTAGTGAAATCGCATTTTTCTAATTATACATCGCAACAAGTTGGAGAACAACTTCGCGTAACATGCGATAACATTGATAATATTAATCCTTCGTATGCAGGACAACTCGGTCGCGGTCGAATCAATTCATTGAAGGCGTTAACGGATTCTTCATTGCCTTCCGTACGAATGAATAGTATATCAATTTCCGATTCTTTTGGCGGAAATGGAAATGGTTATCCGCAACCTTCTGAAACATTGAGTATTTCGTGTAACTTCCAGAATTTTCTTGCGCCAACTTCTGCAAATGCAATAATTCAACTTACTTCCACAAATAGTTTTGTAACAATAGTGAACGGTAGTTTTTCTCTTGGTACAATCGGAACGTTACAAACCGCTTCAAACGCATCGTCACCATTTCGTGTTTTTGTCAAATCGAATGTTCCGCAAAGTCATAAAGTACAAATGAAATTATTATTTACTGACGGTGCTTTTACTGATTTTCAAACATTTACATTTCTCGTTAATCCGACATTTCAAACGCATGATGTGAACAAAATACAAATGACGCTTACCAATAACGGAAAACTTGGCTTTTTCGATTTTCCGAATAATACACAAGGTGTTGGTTTTGTTTTCAACAACATCAATCATTTGTTTGAGGGAGGTTTGATTATAGGAACTTCTGCAACAAAACTCGTCAATGTCGCACGCAATCCCAACAATCTGCAGGATAATGATTTTCAATCAACGAATTTTTATTCGCTCACATCTCCGGGAATAATATCAGACCAAGACGGTTATACTATGTTCACCGATAACTCTGCACCGGTTGCAAATAAAATCGGCGTACGTGTTGATATGTATTCTTATGCGTTTTCAGAATTTCCCAGCGATAAATTTATTATTCTTCGTTACGATGTAAAAAATACGACTGCTTCAACGCTTTCTAACGTGTACATCGGACAATTTTATGACTGGGATTTGGGAACGGCAACAAGCAATTACACAAAGTATGACGCAACGCGAAGTCTTGGATATGTCTATGATTCCGGAACAAACGCACGAAAAGAATATATCGGAATTCGCGCGCTCGACAGCGCAAAAAGTTATCGCGCCTTGGTTAATCAAGCGGGAATTGATTTAACGCGTGCTGGAAAATGGAATTGGATTAGCGGAGGAACCTCTTCTGCTACTGCAGGACCTGCAGATGTGCATAATGTTATTTCTTCGGGACCGTTCACTATTCCCGCCGGCAATACCATTATGCTTGGTTTTGCCGTTATTGCAGGCGATAGTTCACTTGAAAATTTGCAAGAAAATGCTGATGCAGCAAAAAATAAATGGGAACAAATTAAAACTGCTCTCATTGTCAATGATAGAAGCACGAATGTTCCTTCATCATTTGCGATGCTACCAAATTTTCCAAATCCGTTTAACCCAACAACGAATCTATCATTTGTCCTTCCACAATCATCATTCGTGAGTGTGAAAATATTCAATGTCCTTGGTGAAGATATAGCGACATTGTTCGAACATAAAAAAATGTACGCTGGAAAACACGATGTTCCGTTTGATGCATCGCATTTACCGAGCGGAATGTATATTGCGCGCGTGTTCACGGAATACGGAATCGCTTCACAAAAATTATTACTTGCAAAGTAGAGAAAGTACGTTTTTCCAAACTCAAGCCGAGAATATCCTTCTCGGCTTTTATATTTTTCATAGAAAAAAATAATTTTGCAATGTTCGTATTTCCCTTCCGAATTCTTTGTATATTATGCCGTAAAATTGCTCACCTCTGAACGTCATTTTATTTTTGGGAACTGGCAATTCGAAAAGAACTTTCCTTCCTTAGAGATATTCGCTTCATCGGTATTCGCGGTTCGCTGTGAAAGCAATTCTATAACATTTAATCACTTTTTTTCTATTATTTATGAATATCTATGTTGGAAACTTATCGCCCGACACAACAGAGGGCGATTTGCGAGAAGTATTTTCTCCGTTTGGACAAGTATCTACCGCTACAATTATTAAAGACAAATTTACCAATCAAGCACGAGGATTTGGTTTCGTTGAAATGCCAGTAAAATCTGAAGCGCAAACTGCAATTCAAGAACTCAATGGCAATCAATTGAAAGGTAAATCTATTAGCGTGAGCGAAGCTCGTCCAAAAACTGAAAATCGCAGTGGAGGTGGCGGAAGAGACCGCGACAGACGCAGCGGCGGAAGAAGAAACTCTTGGTAAGTTTCTTGTAAAAACATAATGCCACTCATCTTAATAATGAGTGGCATTATTAGTTTACGAACTTCCGAGAAGATGTTTTTCAGAAAAAAACAACCTTTCCACACTTCGGGATTGAACCAAAAGAATCATTGATGATTCTTTTTTCGTCTATCAAAACCGTTTACGGTCTTGAGGAAATTCTCTACCTATATCTCCGTAATACTTCGTATGGAATCGCATCTTCAAATCCCGCTTGTTGAAATCCACGCAAGCGTAAGGCGCAACTATCGCACACTCCGCACGCAGTTTCTTCATTCCTATAACAACTCCAACTGAGATGCAATGGTGCATGAAGTTCGATTCCTATACGAACAATTTCTGATTTTTTGCAATCAAGAATCGGCGTAATGATGCGAAGCGAAGTTTCGGGCTTTGTTCCCATTGCAATTGCATAGTTAAACGCATCGTAGAATTCCTTTCGGCAATCGGGATAACCAGAAGAATCTTCTTCAACGGCACCAATGAAAATACTCCTTGCTCCAAGAACTTCCCCCCAACTTACCGCAGCAGAAAGAAAATTCGCATTGCGAAACGGAACATAGGTTATGGGAACCGTTGAAGAATGAAGATTGGCATTCGGGATGGATAGGTGTTCATCGGTTAAAGCAGAACCTCCGATGAGTTTCCAATGCTGAACGTCAAGCGCAAGACGGCGGGCAACTGCGTAGTAGTCTGCAATATCATTGAACGCCTTCAGTTCTCGGCGTTCTGTTCGCTGTCCGTAATTGATGTGAAGGAACGCAAGTTCGTGTTCTCGATGAGCAAGAGCGGCTGTTACACAACTATCCATTCCCCCGCTAACGAGGACTATAGCAAGCGGCTTTATGGTGTGGAGTGTTTGGTTATTGTTCATTTTCGATGATGGTCAATTCATTCATTCTATCAATACTAAACGTACGTTCAGCATTTGCTCGATGACAGAAGCCGTAGAGAAATTGGTCTTCAACTTTTTTCGGAGTTACGGTGCGTTGTGCAACCGTTCCCGAATACCCCGATGTATAAACGAACGAGAGTTTTTTTTTCTGTTGCAATGCGGATTGAATACGGATGGAAATTTCCATCGGAACAACAGAACGGTATTGGAGATTGAACACATCGCCAACCGTTGTACCACCGTTTGCTTGTATCATTGCACAAAGAGAAGAAAAAATTTGTGCCGTAACAATCGTATCTTCTAGTGCGCGATGTTTTACGGGGAAAGGAATGGTCAACGCTTGCGCAATGTTTTCGAGTTTGTAACATTGCACATTGGGAATCATTCTTCTTGCAAGAGGAAGAACATCGAGAACAGCGAGTACATTCATTGCACATTGACACAAACGAAATTCCATTTTCAGGAAACCGACATCGAACGGAGCGTTGTATGCGGTAAGAAATGTTCCCTTCATCATCGAAAGAAGTTTTTCGGAAATGTCGGAAAACGCAGGCGCAGATGCGAGCATTACTGGAGAAATTCCGTGAACTTTTCTTGCACCGTACGAAATCTGTGCGCCGCTGTTTATCAATGAAGAAAAGGATTCGGCAACAGCGCCACCGATGAGTTTTACTGCGCCGATTTCAACAATGCGTCCTCCTTTGGTAAAAGAAAATCCTGTTGTTTCCACATCCACAACTAGAAATTCGGCATCACGGAGAGGTGTTGTGAAAACGTTGTTCTGTTCTTCGCGCTTCATGCTCCTTGTTGGGAGAGAAACTCTTTCCATCGGCGGTAGAGTTCGCACGTGGCATAGACGTCGCCGATACAGTATTCAGCGATTTCACGAAAACGTTTTTGTTCAAAGAGTGGAGGTAATTCCAACCCGGTGATTCCGTTTTCTTTGGGACTGGTAATGCCGAAACTTTTGCAAATAAAATCGAGATTCATTCTTTTTTGTGCGCCGTAAAAAGTAAGTTGCTCCAACAAATCGCAATGTTTATCAGCATCATAGCGATAGGGCATTAAGTTTCGTGTGGGATGAATATTCAAGATTGCAGAACGCAGAAGCAAAAACGGGCAATCGAAATTGCGCCCGTTGAATGTGATGATTTGGTCGAAATGTTTGATGTCGTTCCAAAACTGAAGAAGTACATCTTTTTCTTCAAGAACGGAACAATATTCAACAAGTTCATCATTGTTTCGGAACGTTTCTTTTTTTTCTGCGATGAAGATAACTTTTCCGCGATGTGTTTCGGGATTTACCATACCAACGGCGATGATGCGGGCAGTGAACGCATTCAGCGCAAGTTCCTGAATTTTTGTTGTGCGTTCTTCTTCTGTTTTGCAAAATTTGAAGAGATATTCTTGTTGCTTTTCATCGAATGTATCAAGAGAATATCGAAGTGTTTCGATGTCGAATACAATGGATGCCATATTATGACGAGGTCATTCGATAACTGTTGAGTTCGCGATATGTTTCTTTAGCGGTTGCGGAGAGAACTGTATAAATCGGAATAAATAATATTGTTCCCAATACTCCCATTAATTCTTGACCAAGTGCGACAAGGAGTAATACCATAAGCGGCGGTATGCTCAATAATGTTTTGTAAATAATTTGACGAATCACCCAACCATCTACCATTCGCACAATACCGAAGATAATGAGCGGAGCAACTGCTTGCTTGATGGAACCGTATTGTACAATTGCAACGAAGACGGGAAGAGACGCTCCAAGAGCAGGGCCCACGAGCGGAACAATATTGAACACGCCAATCAACAATCCCAAAATCAACGAATAGTCCAAACCAATAGCAAGGAAACCGATAGTGCATAATATTCCTACTGCGGCAGAATCCAGTACGATTCCGCGAATATAATTGGAGAGTTGTTTTTCGATGCGATAGAAAAAATTGAGCGTCATTTCGAAATATTTATTCGGAACAAGTGATGCAAATTTCTTTTGAACGGAATGATAATCCTTGATGCCGAAAAATACAATCAAGGGAATAAATCCTAATGCGGATACCGTCGAAACACTTTCGAAAATTTGCCGACGAAATTGCAACGCCGCTTTCGCTGCAAATGCTTCTATTTTTTCTTTTAATTCTGCAGTATTGATATCGTAGTTCGGGGCGAATTGATGAACCAATGCAACGATTTCCTGTAATTTTTCTTCTAAAGAAATCTTTTTAAACTTCACGACTAAATTTTCGACTTGTTCCATAAAATGCGGAAGTATACCGAAATAAACTATCACTCCGACGATGCCAATGCAACCGTACACTGCGAGCGTTGCAAGAAAACGATTGAGTCCTTTATTTTCAAAGTAATCTACTGCGGGATACAATACTAACGTAAAGGCAACAGAAAATACCACGACTAAAAACACTTCATTGAACTGCGAAAACAACAGCAATGGAAGAGCAATTGCAAGTACGACAACGGTTGTTTTAGCGGCGGCGTATTGAAAGATAGAGAATTTTTTTTCAGAAATTCTATTTACAGGTTTCATCGTTGCGTTGTGTTATATACTTGTTATTTGATAATTGGTCAAACCCCACGATGTTTCGCGTGCAGTCATTGCAAGAGTAATATATATTGGAACAACCAGGATAACTCCCGTAACGCCCATTACTGCTCCTGCAAGAAGTATCAATATTAAAACGAACAACGGATGAATGTTAATGATTTCTTTGTATAATTTCTTTTTGATATAGCGAATATCAATGTAGAGAACCAATGCATTGATGAGCAGGATAGGAAAAACATCATACAAATTTCCTTTTTGTGTAATTGAAATTAAGAGCGCAGGCAACACTCCCAATGCGGCGCCAACGAGCGGAATAATATTAAACATTCCCACAAATATTCCGAGGACGAACGCAAAATTTAATCCGAGTACATAATGGTATAATCCCATAGAAAGTACAGCAACAATGATAAATTCGATGATGAGTCCGCGAATGTATTGACCAATCAAAACTTCCAGTCGTCGGTGAAGATTGAGCGACATTTCAAAATATGTATTGGGAACAGAACGAATCAGAAATTTCATCATCTTGTGGTAATCGCGCAGGAAAAAAAATGTTACCATCGGAACAATTACCAACGAACCGATGAGCGTTTTGAAATTACGGAGCGCTCTCATAATTTTATCGAGAAGAAAAAAGAGGAAAGAATCAATGAGAGACGAAATATCGGATTCATTGAGGAATGATAATTTTTGTTTGAGTTTCAATTCAAATGCGAGTAATTTTTCATTGAAGAGATTATACCGTGAGACAATTTCGTCGTTCGAAGAAAATATTCTATTCTCACCACTCGTGGTAAAATGAAAGCCGCTTTGAAGAAATCCCTTTTCTATATTTTCATTTTTATTTTTTATGAAAACACTATCACCGATTTTCACAATGATATGCACATCATAGACCGACCAACTGAGGAGTTCTCCGCTTCCGTATTCGATAATAGTTGCCGTTGTATCCTGTTTTTGTAACACCCCTTCAAAAATTTTTCTCGAATGAAGTTGAACATACACACTATCACCAATTGCAGGACGGTCAACACCAAACGATTTTTCCATTTGAACAAATTGTTCTAAGGCAATTTTGTATGAACTGCCCACAACAATCAATGCGATGAGGATAATCACAACGAATGTTAATGAAATTGCAAGCGGACGTTTAATTCCCCTGTTTTCGAAATTATCAACAATGGGAATCATAATCATAGTTAATGCAAACGAAACCGCGATGAGCGCGAAAAATTCGCGGAACATCATCAGGGAAAACATCGGAATTGCAATCCCAAGAACCACTAACATTACTTTACCGTTCTTAGTGGTGAACAGCCATTCAATCATTGTACTGCACTTGTTGAAGGGATTTCATCAATAAAGAGTTGTGCGTTGAAAATTTTTGACAGCACGTTTCTGCATATTGAAAATGCAAATCCTCGATTGTGTAAATATTGAAACATCGTTCGCTGTTCTTTTATCAAATCTTCTGGGGAAAGCGAAGAAATGTTTTGAAACTTCCGTTCTGCAAGTTTCAATGCCTGCTCGAATTCTTCTTCTTCTGAAATCGTTTGCAACGCACTCTGAATAATTTCTTTTGAAATTCTTTTTTGAAGCAATTGCTTTTGTAAGAATTTCTTTCCAACTTTCCTGAATTGAAATTTTTCTGCGACAAATTGAGAAGCGTATTTTTCGTCGTCGAGCAAATTATTTTTTTTTAAACGAAATACTACTTTTTTGATAGTATCAATAGAAATTTTCTTTGAACGCAGTTTTGTCGTTACTTCATATTCCGTTCTCATTGAGCGCGAAAGGAATTTCAGTGCTTCATTGTACGCAGTATTGTAATTATACTCGCTGTTTATTTTCTCAATCGTATTGCGGGATATTTCATCACCCGTATGCAATCCAAATTGTGTCAACGCTCCAATCGAAACCGTGCAGAGCAACACACCATCAGAATTAATTTCATATTCGTCTGCGTTTTGTTTTTTCTTTATTTCAGTAACTATCATACGAACTTCAACTCTTACATATTATTTTCCGGCACTCTTTTTTGTGATTCCTGCAACTTCCGATTTTCCAGGAGAAGATTTTTCGACTTCGTTTTGCTGAGGTTCACCGACGCCAAGTTTTTTTCGTACTTCGACGTTTATTTCATTCGCAAGTTTTTCATTTTCTAGCAAATATTTTTTTACCGCATCCCTACCTTGACCGATTCTATTTTCTTTGTAACTGAACCACGAACCGGATTTCTGAATTACTTCCAAATTGACCGCCGTGTCAATCATATCGCCAAGTTTAGAAATTCCTTCGTTGTACAATATTTCAAATTCCGCTTCTCTAAACGGAGGAGCAACTTTATTCTTTACTACTTTTACTTTGACCCGATTACCAATAACATTCGTTCCGTCTTTAATCGCTTCAATTCTTCTAACGTCGAGACGAACGGAAGCGTAAAACTTCAGTGCATTTCCTCCCGTTGTCGTTTCAGGATTTCCGAACACTACGCCAATTTTTTGACGCAACTGATTAGTAAAAATTACCAGCGTCTTCGATTTTGAAATTGCGGCTGTTAATTTTCGTAGCGCTTGAGACATCAATCGCGCTTGCACTCCCATTGTTGGATCTCCCATCTCTCCTTCAATTTCTGCGCGCGGCGTTAATGCAGCAACAGAATCTACTACTACAACATCAAGCGCACCACTGCGCACAAGTGTTTCAACAATTTCTAACGCTTGCTCTCCGTATTCCGGTTGCGACAACAATAAACTATTGATATCCACTCCCAAACGTCGTGCATACATAATGTCGAGTGCGTGTTCCGTGTCAACGAACGCAACAATTCCGCTTTGTTTTTGCGCTTCGGCAATCACGTGCAAACAAATTGTTGTTTTTCCCGATGCTTCCGGACCGAACACTTCGACAACTCTTCCTCGCGGTAATCCTCCGATTCCTAATGCAGAATCGAGCGAAATTGAACCGGTGGAAATAGATTCAAGTTTCGCAATTGGTCCCGAACCAATGCGCATAATCGAACCTTTACCGTGTTGTTTTTCTATTTGCTCAATTGCTATTTGCAATGCTTGTGAGCGTGAATCTCTTTGTTGTTCTGCAGGCATTTTATCTCCGTATGTTTTTAGGGAATTATGAAAAATACAATCTGAAATGAAAACGTTATTTCACCGTAATCGCTTTGTGGAAAATCGCACCAACAATTCATCTACGACAGAATGCACTTCATCAATGCTCATTGGTTTTGTGACGTAATCATCCGCACCTAATCGTTTGGCAACATTGCGCGCATCAAAATCGTCAAAGTTCGACATAAAGACAAACGGCACGCGATTGACTTTTGGAATTTCTTTTGCTTTCAAGAATACATCGTAACCGTTCATAATCGGCATTCGCACATCGCACAAAATTAAATCGGGTTTTCGTTTTTTGGATAGTTGTGCTATCGCTTCTTCTCCCGTTTCAGCCGTAACTATGTTCAATTGCCGTTCCTGAAGAATGCTTTGCATTGTTTTGAGCCACGTTGATTCATCATCAATGAGGAGAATGGTTTTCTTTTCTTTTTTTTCCATCGCTATTTTTTTAAAAGGGGAAATGAATATAAGAGCGAATACTCCGAACCGCCGCGTGTGAGTACGCTTTTGATAAAAAGTATTTCATTCACAGTTGAAATTTGCGGGCTAAAAGTAAGACTTTCCATTGATTGAAGCAAATCGAAACTATTTCGCAGAGATTTTATTCTTCCCAACGTGATATGCGGAAAAAATTTTCTCATTTCTATCTTTATTCCAAAAGGAAGTAACGAAGCATCGAGTTCGTGTTTCATTGTTCGTAATATGCCGCTGTTCTCTTCACAACCAATCCATAAAACTCGAGGCTCCTTCCAGTTCGGAAAACATCCGAGTTCGGAATACGTAACGTTAAATGAAGAATATTTTGTCAGCACATTCGATAAAGTACTTTCTAACAACGCGAGCAATTGTTCTTCAACATCGCCGAGAAATGAAATCGTAACGTGCATTTTTTCTTTCGTCTCCCAACGAACATCAGCGTTCGCATTTCTCAACATTGTTTGCAACGACACAATTTTTTCTTTTACTGTTTCCGGTATATTGAATGCGATAAACGTCCGTATCATTTTTTTAGCGATATGTTTAAGAGTTTTTTTCGTAATAATTCTAACGCCGCAAGTGATGCGCGTTCTTTCACTTCATTCCTCCCTTTACCGAGAAAATACTGCGTCGCGAATGTTTCTTCACTGTCGGAGTATCCAATCCATACAAGTCCAACGGGTTTTTCTGTACTCCCTCCCGTTGGTCCAGCAATTCCTGTTGTCGAAATTCCAATCGAAGTGTTGGATGTTTCCCGAACTCCTTTCGCCATTGCTTCCGCTACTTCTTTGCTCACTGCGCCGAAGGTTTCAATGAGTTGTTTATCTACACCAAGTAACTGAATTTTGGAAGTATTGCTATACGCAACGATTCCGCGTTCAAAACATTCCGAACTTCCGGGAACGTTTGTTAATTTTTCACAAATTCTTCCGCCGGTACACGATTCTGCAATTGCAATAGTTTTTCGCTGTTGAAGAAGTATTGTTTTAACTACATCTTCCAGTCTTTCGTTCTCAATGCCAAAAATAGAATCACCAATTTTTTCTCTAATGTTATTTTCTACGCGCTGAATTTGTTCTTTCGCTTTTTCGCTTGTTGTATCAACGACGGAAATACGCAACTTCACTACGAAAATACTCGGAAGAAATGCGAGCGTTGTTTTCGGATGTTCGTTAAACAATTCAATAACGTTGCCGATGCGTTCTGCAAGGTGCGCCTCAGCAATTCCTATTGTTTGCAGTGTTTTATGGATAACAATCTGTGTGGGATTCTTCTGCTGCAAGAACGGAAAAACGAATCGCCGAATCATTTCTTTCATTTCACGCGGAACACCGGGCATTGCAAAAAAATATTTTCCGTTCCGTTCAAACTGCAACCCCGGAGCAGTGCCGCAATTGTTTTGCAGAACTAGTGCATTGTTCGGAACAAGCGATTGTTCAAACATCATTTCATTCCATCGCACGTTTCTGTTTTCGACAATATCTTTTACATTTTGTAATGCTTCTTCATTGACAACTAATGTTGCGTTGAAAAATTTGCAGAGAGTTTTTTTTGTAATATCATCGTGCGTTGGACCAAGTCCGCCGGTTATTACAACAACATCAGAGTTTTCTTCTGCAGATTCAATCGCTGATAATATTTCATATTCGATGTCGCCAACTGTTATCATTCGTCCTATGATGATTCCTGCGTTGTTTAACTGCTCAGCAATATATGCTTGATTTGTGTTGATGACTTGACCAATGAGCAATTCATCCCCAATGGTAATAATCGTTGCTTTCATCACACAAAGAAAATAATAATCCGCAATACAATATTCGAGTACATCCCTGCCGCAACATCATCGAGCATTATTCCCCAACCATTGCGCAAATGTTCGAGTGAGCGAGCAGGAAATGGCTTAAGAATATCAAACAGTCGGAACAAAAAAAATGATGCAATAACTATCCATAGTTCTTTCGGAAGAAATGCGCACGAAATCCACATTCCTACGACTTCATCAATTACTACAATAGATGGGTCGCTGTCGTTGTTCGCTTTTGAAACGATTGCTGATGTATATACTCCTACAAAAAAAAGAACAAGTATCGAAGCAAGTTGAAATGGTTCTTTTTCAAAAACAGGAACAAACCAAAAAAAAAGTATTCCAACGAACGAGCCAAGTGTTCCTGAAGCGAATGGAATATATCCGCAGTAACAAACGGTTGCAACAAACGTTGAAACGGTATGAACGATATTAGTTTTTATTTCTCGCATAAAAAAGTTCGCGAAGGATTTTCCAGTTTTCGTAAATGTATACAATTCCTGTCCACGTTGTTGCAAACGTTACGACGAGCATCATACCGAACAGCACTTGAGGGTGAAGTAAATTTTCAATTTCATTACGAAACGTGTGATGTATAGAAGGTATATTTTTACCAACATATAACAACAATGTATAATAAACAGCGATATACAATCCAAATGTTTTTGTTTTTGCTGAAAGAGAAGTGATAACGGGTTTTCCTTTGTATTCCGCATAACTTCGTAGCAACGTAATGATTAAATCGCGAGCAATAATGAGCCACATAAACCATGCGTCTATTAAATGAAGCGAAACAAAAGCGAACAAAGCAACCGCAATGAGAATTTTATCTGCAAGCGGGTCAATAAATTTTCCCCACCGCGAACTATAACCGTATCTTCGTGCAACAAATCCGTCGTACCAATCTGTGAGCGCCGCAACGAAAAACACAAGTAAAGAATATTGTTTCAACACCGCCGATTCACTTAGAACCATTGCGTAGAAAACCGGAGAAAGTACAATTCGTAAGTATGTAAGTTGGTCAGAAAGAGTCACGCTTCGTCGGTTTGTTCCAGTCAGTGAGTAATAATTTCATTTTTTTTTTAGCGAATTTACGAGAAAATAAAACGACAAAAAAAACTATTGTTGAAAAAGTATTATGCGATTTACCCCTCTTTTCAAAACATTTTTCACTCTTCCGAAAAAGAGTATAGAGTATTTTTATAAATCCAAATCTTCTTTTTTTTTACTCTAAATAACAGTTGAAGGAAAAGTAAATAACTATTTCAAAGATAGATAAAAATTCCCGCCGCCATTGCGTAGTAGCGGACAGAACTATCCTTCCATTCAAATCCACGCTTTTTCTTCAAAGTCTTTTATAATTTCCCTGTTTCGCGGTAACGGTCCTTCGCAGCGAATTTTGGGAGAAAATATTTTCCCTGGATTTAAAACATTGTTCGGGTCAAAAATTTGTTTGAGTGAATTCATCATGTGTACTGCGGGTAAACCGATTGCTTTTTCGAGGACGTGACGCTTTGCTGTTCCAACACCGTGTTCGCCCGTAATTGTTCCTCCAAGTGATAACGCCGCATCGTAAATTTCTTCCACCGTTTTTTCTGCACGAGCAAAATATGCTTTGTCGTTTTCATCTGTAAGCGTAAGCGGATGTAAATTTCCATCTCCTGCGTGTCCAAATGTTCCAATGGTAATATCATTCTTTTTACTGAGCGCCTGAATTTTTTCTGTCATCTTCGCAAGTTCACTGCGAGGAACAGCAACATCTTCCGAAAGAACAGTCGGAGAAGAACGGGCAAGAGCGGCATAAGCAGATTTTCTTGCGGCGCGTAATTTTATTGCTCTTGCAGATTCACTTTCAAACAAAACAGATGTTGCATTATTCTTTGCGCAAAGAACTTTTATTTTTTCCGCATCATCATCTACAACGGATGTTCTTCCGTCAACTTCAATCAAGAGCATAGCCGCGCTTGATGTATCCAATCCAAGTTTTGCGTATGCTTCCACCGCTTTGATGGTTGTGTTATCCAAAAACTCCATACACGACGGAAGAATTTTTGCGGCAATCGTATCGGAAACAGTTTTCGCTGCATCGTTCATTGTCGCGTATGAAACGAGCATTGTGTTTGTCGTATCAGGTTTCGGAACGAGTCGCAGCAAAATTTTCGTAAAGATGCAAAGAGTTCCCTCGCTTCCAACAAGGACTTCTTTCATATTATAACCTGCAACGTCTTTTATATTTTTCCCGCCGAGAAAAACTATTTCACCATTCGGTAAGACTACTTCCATTCCCATCACATAGTTTTTTGTAACGCCGTATTTGAGTCCGCGTAAACCACCAGCATTTTCCGCAACATTTCCTCCAAGCGTGCAAATCATACTGCTTCCCGGGTCGGGAGGATAGAGCAAACCTTTTTCTTCAACATGCGATTGAAATTGTCCCGTGATAACACCTGGTTGAACAAGCGCAGTTAAATTTTCTTCGTCAATTTCGAGAATGCGATTCCAATTATTCATAGCAAGCACAATACAATTTTCAGATGGCACTGAACCACCGCTTAATCCTGTTCCCGAGCCGCGCGGCACAACTCCGAAACGTTCTTCGTTTGCAAGTTTCATTATTGAAGAAATGTGTTCGGTTGATTTCGGAATAACAACTGCTTCAGGCATTTGTTGCTGAAAGTGTAATGCATTGTACGAATAGACAAACAATTCTTCGGGCGAAGTGAGAACGTTTTCTTTGCCGGTTATTTCCTGAAGTTTATTTATGAGTGTTGATTTCATTGATTACAGATTTTAGATATGCGATATGAGATATGAGATTTGAGGTTTGAGATTTGAGTTACATATAATTTTTTTTTGACGAATTAAAATACTCAACTACTAAACTTCTCATCTACTCGACTGCTTTCTTTTGAAATATTTTCCACGAATCAGAAGTTTCTGAAATTAGAATTCCCGTTACAATCAATGCTCCTCCGAACGCTCCAATGATGCCGATGTATTCGTTCAAAATAAAAAATGCTAATATCGCAGACAGGACGGGCTCAATAGAAAATATTACCGCGGCGCGTGTTGGAGTTGTATCCTTTTGATATTTCGTTTGCGTGTATGTACTCAATAATGTAGCGAGTAAACTTGTGTACGCTAACGATGTTATTGTAATTGAATTGAATTGAAACGAGATTTCTTCAAACAAGAATGAATAGAACAATGCACCAAATCCGACAACAGCAAACTGCATAAATGTTAATTGGAAAACATCTTCATCGGAATATACATCCAGATAAATTATGTAAAACGCATACACAACCGCACATACAATGGTGAGAAAATCTCCAACGTTAAATTCCGAACCTTCGGGTGAAGTAAGAAAAAACAAGCCAAGCGCAACAAAAACAACTCCGACTATATTTCCAATTTTCGGGAATTTGCGTTCAATAATAATTTGCAGTAACGGAGTAAACACGACAAGCATTCCCGTAAAGAATCCGGATTTCGATGCAGTCGTAATATTCAAACCAATTACCTGTGTTATGAAACCGACAAGTAAAAATCCGCCAAGTATCAGTCCTTTCCGTATTACTGTTTTTGAAAGAGGGAACGTTCGTGAATAAAACAAAGGAAGAAAAATTGTAAAGGCAATGAGAAAGCGAACGGCTGTATAAAACACCGGAGAAACAGCATTTAATCCAAGTTTGACTACGACAAATGTTCCTCCCCAAATGAACGATGTTGCGAATAAAATGAGTTCAGCTTTCTTCCGTGTATTCATTGAAACTATGGTATAAATATATCAAGGAAAAAAAATCCCACGCGAAATTTTTTGCGCAGGATTTTGTAAATGATAGAATACATTTCAATATTTCTCAAACAACTTTGCCCATTTTGATTCCTTCAACAAATCACGTTGGATTTTTTTTCCCTTGAAGGGCCACCAAAAATAATCGTGATAAGCATACGAGCCAAAAACAAAAATGTACACAAGCGGTGTATGAAAGAAAAGCCACTGTAATTTTTTAAGTGGACCAAACCAAATAAAATCTCCCGCCATACTTGCAAGATTATCGCCGACTTCTGTGAACTGAAAATTCACATTGGAAATATTTTCGCCTACGATTTCAATATCTCGAGGATTGCCAATTCCCAAGCCGCTTTCGTGAGCAAGGCGAATATACTTAATAGACATTGGGTCGAATCCCATCATCTTTGCGGCAATCGCATCAATCGCAACTTGGTCAGCGGATGCAAGAATGTAATCTTTCTCGACAGGAATCATTGTTCGCGGACCCGGACCGCTTCCGCATATTGTTCCGTCCATCACAGCAAAAATTCCAGAGTGAATTTCTTTTTGAATCGCAAGCAAATCCACAAGCGTTTCGTGAATCCACGTATGTGTGTAATGTCTGCGAGTATTGAGCAATCCACCGAAAGCATTTTTCATCGCGCCGGTTGTTGTCGTATAAATGTGAGTTTTCACGGTCGGTAAATGAACAATATTTTTTTCGATAAAATATTCGGGAATAAAAATTCCTTCAGGATAAATTTTATAGAGCGTGTGCATTTTCGCTTTCGGCTTCCATTCTATCCACTTTATCTGCTCGGGTAAAAAATTATATTTTTCTTCGATGCCATACTTTTTATACAGTTGTGAAAGTTTATTCAATTTTTCGCCACGATACGGGTCGGTAACTACCGTATTGTTGTGAACCGAAACCAAATCGTTGAATCCTTCGCTTCGCAACGATTGAATTACTCCTTCCATTTGCCAAGGAGTTGTGTTTGCGCTGAGATATGGAAAATGCCAACTGATATTGTCTTTCAAAATTGTCGTTGCATCTTTGGAAAGAAATGAAGATACGTCCGCCAATTTCATCAAGTGATGAATATCGGAAAGAACAGAATCGGGTTTTGTTTTTAGAACTGAAACTTTACTTTTGGCCATAAATTATAAAATAGACAGCTACCATCCAGAGCAAAAAATTAACAATCAACTGTTTATCTGTCATCATAACTTTTGTGGGATTTCCACCTTTATCTTTTTTGTGAACGAGAAAGAGGTAACGAAACATACCGAACAATACAAACGGAACAGTATAAATGAGATTTGTCGTCTGAAATTTTTGAACAGTTTCTTCTGAAAGAGTATAAAATGCGTAGGCAACAATGGTCGCTCCCGTAACAATACTTATCATCTGGTCAAGAAATGTAACGGAATATTGTTCTAATACCAATCTGTGGGCTTCAGCATTTTCATTCAATGTCGTCATTTCGTTTCTTCTTTTGTTAAAAACAAGAAAGAGTGATAATAAAAATGTACACAATAAAATCCATCCCGTAACAGGAACATTTATCAACGCCGCTCCACCGAGAACGCGCAACACAAAACCGAACGCGATGAGCATGACATCGAGAATAACGATGTGTTTGAGTTTCCATGAATAAAGAATATTGATTCCAACATACGATGCACAAATAATTCCAAACTGTTCTTTCAGCATAAATGCAAAACTTATGCTGCTAACCATTAACAAAATTGCTATGATGGAAACGACTTGTTTCGAAATTAATCCAGAAGGAATGGGGCGCTTATTTTTTTCCGGGTGGAGTTTATCTCGCTCAGCATCTGCAACATCATTGAATAAATAGACACTGCTGGAGAGAAATGAAAATGTTATAAATCCCAATATTGTTTGTATTACATCCTCTCGCACATTCAAATGCCTGGCAAATACTAACGGCGCAAACAAAAAGAAATTTTTTATCCACTGCTCGGGTCGAAGCGAAATGAAAATAGGGCGAAACATAGAATCGTTGTTTGTTATTAGTTATCTGTATTTGTTATTGAATTTTATGAAAGTCATTTTCCACAATGAACTAATAACAATTAACAAATAACGAACTCAAAACACAACCGCTTCTTCGTACACGCCAAACACTTCGGTGAGTTTGTTACACATCTCCCCTAACGTTACATAATTTTGCGTGCAAGAAATAAAATTGGGCATAAGATTTTTTCCATCTTCTGCGGCGCGTTTCAGTTCGCTTAATGATCGCTCAACATTTTCATTATTGCGAGATTGCCGAAGTTCTGCAATGCGTTTCTTCTGTTTGATTTCCACTTCTGGAGAAATAACGAGGATCGGAATATCAATCGCTTCTTCTTCCTCTACGAAATCATTTACGCCGACAATTATTTTTTCCTTCGCGTCGAGTTCCTGCTGATAACGATACGCGGCATCGGCAATTTCGCGTTGGAAAAATCCCACTTCAATTGCATGAATTACACCACCGAGCGCATCAATCTTTTCAAAATATGCTTCGGCTTCTTTTTCCATTTTATCCGTTAACGCTTCAACAAAATAACTTCCGCCAAGCGGGTCAATTGTGTTAATGACTCCGATTTCGTGTTCGATAATTTGTTGCGTTCTAAGTGCAATCTTCACTGCTTTTTCAGAAGGAAGCGCAAGCGTTTCATCCATTGAGTTTGTATGCAACGATTGTGTTCCTCCAAGAACTCCCGCAAGCGCTTGATATGCAGTGCGGACAATATTATTTTCCGGTTGCTGCGCTGTGAGAGAACATCCCGCAGTCTGAGTGTGAAATCGTAATGTCCACGAGCGAGGATTTTTTGCACCGTATTTATCACGCATTCTCTTTGCCCAAATTTTTCTTGCGGCGCGATACTTTGCAATCTCTTCAAAGAAATCCAAATGCGAGTTGAAGAAAAATGAAATGCGCGGCGCAAATTCATCCACATCCATTCCGCGCTCTATTCCCCATTCGATGTACGCAAATCCGTCGGCAAGCGTGAATGCAAGTTCTTGTGCCGCAGTCGAACCCGCTTCACGAATGTGATAACCGCTCACCGAAATAGGATTCCACTGCGGAACTTCGCGCGTGCAAAACTCCACCATATCCGTAACAATGCGCATTGATGGATTCGGCGGATAAATCCATTCTTTCTGCGCGATGTATTCTTTCAAAATATCCGTTTGAATTGTTCCGCGCAGTTCGGAAAGTTTCGCGCCTTGTTTCAATGCAACGGAAAAATAAAACGCAAGCATCATTGCCGCCGGTGCATTTATCGTCATTGAAGTAGAAATTTTGTTGAGTTGAATTCCTTTGAACAAAACTTCCATATCGGCAAGCGAAGCAATACTCACGCCGCAAATTCCAACTTCACCTTCCGATTGCGCATCATCGGGGTCGCGTCCCATCAACGTCGGCAAATCAAACGCAACGGAAAGTCCGTCTTGTCCGTGTTCGAGCAAATAATGATAGCGCGCGTTTGTATCTTCCGGCGTTCCGAAACCGGCAAACTGTCGAATCGTCCACGGCTTTCCGCGATACATTGTTGTATGTATTCCGCGTGTGTAAGGAAACTCGCCGGGAAATCCGATGTCGCGCGTGTAATCCAAATGCGTAACGTCATCGGGAGTGTAAAGCGTTTCAATCGGCTCGCCGGAAATGGTCGTGTATTTATGCGGAATGATTTTCGCTTTACGCGCTTTTTCCTGCCACACTTGTTTTTGAAACTCGTAATCGCCGTTGGTTGTCATAGTTGTTGTGAATTTGACTAATGAAAATGCGGGTGAAAAATACTTATTGTCAAGCGAATTGCCAATTCACCTGTGAATATAATAGAACACGGATGACGCCGATGAAACTGATTATCACTGTT
Source organism: Ignavibacteria bacterium (assembly GCA_016873775.1). Classification (NCBI taxonomy): domain Bacteria; kingdom Pseudomonadati; phylum Ignavibacteriota; class Ignavibacteria; species Ignavibacteria bacterium. The sequence continues at coordinate 22,079 of VGWC01000029.1, forward strand.
TTTTTATCCGTATAAATCCGTCGCATCCGTGTCATCTGTGTTCTATTTACAAAATCCTCCCAAACTTTTTATCCAACTCGTGCAATGTAAGTTTCAACGTAATCGGTCTTCCGTGCGGACAAACGTGTGGGATTTGTGTTTGCGAAAGTTGTTCAAGAAGTGAACGCATTTCTTCGTATAATAATGCGTCGCCTTTTTTTATTGCCGCTTTACACGCAAACGTTTTTACCAATGCTTCACGCGCGTCAATTTTTACTGCAAATTCTTCTTTGAATTTATCCAGCACTTCACGAAAAATATTCGATTCTCTTCCGACACGAACATCACTCGGGATTCCTTCAATAACAAGCGTTGTCTTTCCAAAAAACTTTAATTGAAAACCGAGTTTTTCAAAATTCAATTGTTGCTCGCTGACAAGTATTGCATCGGCAGAAGTGAGTTCAAATGTCAAAGAAAAAAGTAATTGCTGCGAAGACGGAGCATTTGTTTCAAATAAGTACAAATATTTTTCGTAGAGAACTCGTTCGTGCGCCGCGTGTTGGTCTATTATTGTTATTCCATCGTTCGCTGCACAAAGAATGTATTGATTGTGAACTTGTTGAAGAGGAATTATTTCGCTTTTCGTTACAGAAGTTTGTTCAATTTCTTTTTCAATTGATGAAGAAGAAATCGTAGAAAGAAATTCTTTTGTAAAACTTAAAATACTTTGACGAGGAAACGAAAATTGTTGCGGCGGAGATTGAAGAAAAAAATCTCTTTTCGTTTCAGATGAAGTTTGCGAAAAACTACTTCGTATATCTGAATTCGTAAATAGTAATTCAGGAATCACTTCTCCATCACTCAACGTTTTCCTCACCGCAGAAAGAACGAGACGATACACGCCATTCTCATCATCAAACTTCACTTCCATTTTCGACGGATGAACGTTCACATCAACTTTCTTCATATCAATGTTGATGAACAAACAGAAAAACGGAAACGAACCTTTCTCCAGCATATTTTCATACCCTTGAAACACTGCGTGCGATAAATTCTTGCTTTGAATGATGCGTTTGTTCAAAAAGAAAAATTGCTCGCTTTGTGTTTTCAGAAAATATGTTGGTTTACCGATAAATCCTTCAACGGAAATTATTTCATTTCCTTCCGAAACAGGAAGAACATTTTTCGAAACCGATTCACCGAATAACGCATTCAATCGTTCGGGAAGTGTTTGAGAAGGAAGACTGAAAATTTTTTCGCCATCGCTAACAAAGAAAAATTTTACATTCGGAAAAGCAATTGCAATTCGCTGAACAACATTGACGATATGACGAAACTCCGTCGAATTCGATTTCAGAAAATTTTTTCGTGCGGGAGTATTGAAAAATAAATTCCGAACTGCAAGCCACGTTCCGATTTCTGTTGCAATTTTGGATTGTTCGGTAATAGTATTTCCATCAATCTTTACAAGCGTTCCGACATCGTTTTGATTTGTTCGCGTTCGCATCTCCACTTGTGCAACTGCAGAAACAGATGCAAGTGCTTCGCCGCGAAAACCAAATGAATGCAATTGTTCTAAATCTTCAAACGAAGAAATTTTACTCGTCGCGTGTCGTTGAAATGCAAGAAGCGCATCATCATCGCTCATTCCCATTCCATTATCAACAATTTGAATGAGCGACTTTCCGCCGTCTTTTATGATGATGTGAATTTCCGTTGCATCAGCATCGAGAGAATTTTCGAGAAGTTCTTTGACAACCGACGACGGACGATTGACAACTTCTCCTGCGGCAATTTTACTCGCAACGTGTTCGGGAAGGATTTTTATTGAGAAAGAATTCAATGAAGGAAAAAAATTATTGTGCCGTTCGAACTCCAATTCCGGGCAAATCCGAAAGAAAAAGTTTTCCTTCGATGTTCGAAACACCGAGAAACGGGTCGTTTGAAATTAAAATATTTCCGTCAAGGTCGCAATAATCAACAAGAGGTGAAAGTTGTGCTGCTGCAGAAATTCCAACCGAACTTTCAATCATACATCCGAGCATTACTTTCATTCCCAAAATTTTTTTTGCTGTATAAATTAAGTGAAGTGCATTTTTAAGTCCGCCGCATTTCATCAATTTCACATTGATACCATCAAAATATTCTTTCAACGCAGGGAGTTCGTGAACCGATGTGCAACTTTCATCTGCAATGATGGGAAGACGTGAACGACTTTTCAACCATAACATTCCAATATTATCTTTCGCTGGAAGTGGTTGTTCGATAAGTTCGACTCCGTGTTGCCGCATAAAACTAATTTTTTCCAACGCACGTTCTTTCGGAGACCAACCCTCATTCGCATCAACATACATAATTTTATCTGTTTCGGTGCGAATTGCGCTTATGATTTCTTCATCATTTTGAACGCCAACTTTAACTTTGAGAATCGGATAATCGCGTGCTTCGCGTACTTTTTGAATAATTTCATCTATGGTCCCTGCACCGATTGTAATTGAGGTTTTAGGTAAATTGTTCTTTCGAAATCCCCAAAGTTTCCAAAGAGGAATATTTAATCGTTTACCAATCCAATCATTGAGCGCAATATCAATCGCGGCTTTTCCAGCATAACTTCCCGGTGCTAATGCTTGCAAATATTTTTGAATATCCTCAACGACATAAGCAGAATCAAATTGCTCAAGATTTATTTTTTGAAAAAACTGAATTGTGGATTCGATAGTTTCGCCATATCGTTCTGAAGGAGATGCTTCACCAACTCCTGTGATTCCGTCGTGCTCTAATTCTACATATAAAACTTCCTGCACTGAACGCGAATTACGGGAAATCGTAAAAGTATGTTTGAGTTTCAGTTCCTTTTTGTAAAAAGAAAATTTCATGGTGTGTACTCTGTACCAACGAGTGCGTTGATAAATTGGTTAGCATCGAACTGCTGTAAATCATCAATCCTCTCTCCCACTCCAATATACTTGATAGGAATTTTCAATGTTTGGTGAATTGCAATTACAACACCACCTTTTGCTGTTCCGTCTAATTTTGTAAGAATCAAACCGTTCACATCAATTGCTAAAGAAAATTGTTTCGCTTGTTGTATTGCATTTTGTCCTGTTGTAGCATCGAGAACAAGCCAAACATCGTGCGGCGCTTCAGGCATAAGTTTTTTCATTACGCGTGAAATTTTTTTCAATTCTTCCATTAAATTGGTTTTGGTATGCAATCGTCCAGCTGTATCTACGAGAAGCACATCAATATTTTTTGCAATTGCCGATTGAAGCGCATCAAATGCAACGGCGGCAGGATCTGCTCCTTGCGCTTGCTGAATAATATTCACACCCGCGCGTTCCGCCCATATTGCCAGTTGCTCGTTTGCTGCTGCTCGAAATGTATCTGCTGCAGCGATGAGAACTTTTTTTCCATCTTGTGTAAAATTGTATGCAAGTTTCCCAATCGTTGTCGTTTTACCAACTCCGTTCACTCCGACAATCATTACTACGCGAATTTTTTCTTGATTTGAAATCGGATTTGATGTTTCGTTGATAAATACTTTTTGCAATTCATCGTTCAATAAAATGAAAACATCATTAGTAGTTTTATATCCTACTTCTTTTATTCGCAATCGTAATCCTTCGATAATTCTTTCCGTTGCATCAATACCAACATCAGCCGATAGCAAAATTTCTTCCAATTGTACAAGAAGTTCATCATCAATTGTTGATTTTGTTTGAATGATGTTTTTTACTTGCTGAACAATCGTATCGCGTGTTTTTGCAAGTCCTTCTTTTAACCGTGAAAATAATCCCATAGAAATTTTATGAAGTGCGGTGAATTGTTTCTAAAAAACGTTTCAAATATAAAACAAATGAGAAAACTAAAAGTACAGAACTAATGACGAGTAAAACAGTAAACAGTAGTGAGATTGTTTGCGGTTGAAAAAGCGAAACGAGAATAGTGCAAGCAACAACGACAACCGTCCATTTTCCTGTTTGGTTTGAAACGAGGAGTATTTTTTTGGAAAACTTCATATACATTCCTCCGGAAAAAATAAGAACATCACGAATAATGATTAGCAACAAAAACCAAAGCGGAATTTTTCCGAGAACGGTTAGTGCAATACCAATTACTCCAATACAAATTTTATCCGCAAGCGGGTCAAGAATTTTTCCGAAATCAGTTACCTGATTTCGTTTTCTTGCTAAATATCCGTCGAAAAAATCGGTACATATAGCAAACAACATTAGTATCAGTGAAATATTTCTTCCGCTTTCTGTTTGTTGGAAAAGAAACCATCCAATCGGAAACAATAAGAGAATTCTGCTTGCAGAAAGTATGTTGGAAATATTCCAATGGTGATGAACGCACATAGTACGAATAAAAAACACCCGTTGGAAAATTCAACGGGTGTTCATTTACATTCTTGTCATTTAATCTTGAAAAAAAAATGCTGCCGAAACAACCTTTTCAATCTCATTCTGTTTTGCAACATCCCGGAAGATTTTCATACGCATCCAGATTTCGCTTTTTATCGTTTGCGTCATATCCAACATCAGTAATTGCTTTTTCCAATGAAACAAGGTTCGTTTTTGTTGAAAGGAATTCGATAGTCGCAATTTTTTTATCAACGTTAACATTAACAGAATTTACGCCGTCAATTTTTTTCACTGCTTCTGTTATTGCATTTGAACACATATCGCAAACTACCGTATTCACGGCAATTGAAGCCGATTCAACTTTAGGTTGTTCTTGTGTTTGATTTTGTTGCTGACTGCAACTTGTTAAAATGAATATTGTAATTATTGAAAGAAATAGTTGTTTCATACGTTTGGTTTAGGTTATTGTAAAAAAATCTATTCTGTTCTGCGTTTCCAGTTTTTTATCGGAAGTTCATTGATACGAACCTCATTTCCCTCTATTGTACTTGGTACTGGGTCAGGAGGATATTTTTGACATACTCCGCATCCGCCAGAAAATTCTAAATTATCCAATTTCCATTTCGTCCCGCAACTTGAAATCAATTCCGTTTCATCTGTTGAAAATGAAGTTGAGCCGCAGGGTTCACACATTCCAACTGCGGTTACTAATTTCCCTGCAGGGGAAATATATGCGAGTACAATTTCATCCCATGTACTATTATGATAGACAAATTGTACAATTTTCTTATCTCGAACTATGTTTAAATCAAAACGTATTATTCCATTTTTAATCTGAACATCCTTTTTGCTTAACACATAAGGTGATAGTTGCAATCCGAAGTATGGAGATGCCATTGCGATTTCCGGCTGTTGCGATATTACCGGATGTGGACCACCGGGAAGATAATGTAAAAACACATAAATCAAAAAAAACAAAATTATTGTAGCAAGTAATGAATACAACGTTTTTGCTTTGCTCGAAAATGGTCGAGAAACTTGAAACGCCGCCGAAGGAATACCTTGCGACGGCGTTTGTATTTCTATTTGCGAACCGCAATTTGGACAAATTGTCTCGTCGCGCTGCAATAATGCTCCGCAATTTGAACATTGAGAGTTCATTATTTCAATGAAATTTTATTCTGAATCTTTTTTCTTTTCTGATTCCTTCGTTTCTGTTTTTTCTGCTTCTTTCATTTTTTGAACTTTTGAAGATTTGTGCTTCATTTCTTTGTGTGTTTTTGAGTCATCACAATTCTCCATTGATTCATCACAATTTTCCATTGCTTTTTTGTCTGTTGCTTTCATTACTTTTCCATCTTTTGCACAGCAAGACATTTTCGGTTTTTCTTTGCTTTTTGCTTTGACATTTTTTTCTTCAGCAAAAGAAGTTACGACTGCAACAATGAGTAAGAGAGAAATAATAGATAGTAGTTTTTTCATAAGAGTGTTTTTTTTGATTATAGTTGTTAAAATGTTTAGAAAAACGTGGACAAATATACAATAATGAATATGCAATTTCCAATTTGAATAAAGAAATTTTTCACTTCAAACAGGTTATCGTTACTTCGGCGAGTTAATCAACGTGTCCTTTGGTAACTTGGTCAATCGGAGCGGTAAGTAAATCGCCCCAAAACCCTTGTCCCGATGCAATGCGAATTTTTTGTTTCATATATTTTTTTACCACGAATTACACAGATACTACACAGATGTTCACGAATCTTATCCGTGCAAATCAGCGATTCATTCGTGTAATTCGTGGCTAATTATTTTTTTTATACAACCCTAATATGCAATTCTTTCAATTGTTTCTCATCCACTTCACTTGGCGCATCGTCCATCAATGAAAGTGCGCTGGAAGTTTTCGGAAATGCAATCACATCGCGGATAGATTTTGAATTACTCATCAACATTGCAATTCTATCGAAACCAAACGCAATTCCTCCGTGTGGCGGCGCTCCGTACTTAAATGCTTCGAGCATAAATCCGAATTTTCGTTTCGCTTCTTCTTCACCAATACCGAGCAGCGAAAACACTTTACTCTGCAATTCCGAAGAATGAATACGAATACTTCCACCGGCAATTTCATTTCCGTTGAGAACTAAATCATACGCACGCGCTCTTGCTTTGTTCGGTTCGCTATCGAGTAAATGCACATCGTCACTTTTCGGGGCAGTGAACGGATGATGCATTGCCACAAAACGCTTTTCTTCTTCGCTATATTCAAACATTGGAAATTCTGTAACCCACAAAAATTTCATTTGTGATTCGTCAAACAAATTTCTTTTGCGAGCAATTTCCAAACGTAATGTTCCGAGCCACGAAAATGTATTACCCCAACTTCCCGAAGCAAGTAAAATCAAATCG